>CANRHW010000007.1 GCA_947630525.1 uncultured Clostridia bacterium
GGCTATACCTGGGGCAGCGCCGGTGAAAACGACCGCCCCAACGGCAATAACGGCGGCTTTTTCGACGCGGTGGCCGAAGTGGCGGACGAAACGGGCTGCCTTTACATCGACCTTTACGCCTTGGCAGGCGAGCACTTTGCTCAGGTGGGCCGAGACTTTGTGAGCCGCAATTATCAGCTTTGGGACAGCTCCAAAAACGAGATGTCCGACAAGCTCCATATTTCCTTTGCGGGAGCTAAGGAAATGTGCTCGCTCTTCGCCGCCGAGGCCGACGAAAGGGGCTATATTGCCGCCGACGGCTACTATGAGGTCACCAAAATAGTCAACGGCGTATATCTCTTTGTGAACGGCGCAAAGGCATATGTATTTAACAATTCCGACGATTTCAGGAACGTAACGCTGACTGGCGCTGCCGGCGCGGAAACCGTAACCGTTGCGCCGCACAGCGGGCTCAATGTTAATGTCCCCGAGGATATAGCGGCATGAAAACTTACAGGATCGACTTGAAAATGCACGCCGGCAGCGATACTTCCGTTGACGCTTTTACCTGTCACCGGCGGTTCCTGATAAGCGGGCTTGAGCTCAGGGCCGGCGAGACCGTTTGCCGCAGTTTTGGCGCGGCGGCGGGGGAGGCGGACTTCCAAAAACAGGCGGCCTACCGTGATACATATGCGGAGGCGACTGTCCGCGGCTGTGAATTTGAGGCCGAAATAAACGAGGCCGAACTGCCGGTGGTTTACTGCCTTGGCGATTCGACCGTCTGCGACCAGACTTATTCCGGCGGCGGGCCGACGGACCGCTGCTGCGGCTGGGGGCAGACCCTGCAAATGTACCTTGGCGACCGTTACGCGGTCAGCAATCATGCCGAACAGGGCACCCATACGGGCGACTGCCTGAGCTGCCATATTCTGCCGGTTCTGCGCCAGCTTAGGCCCGGCGATACCGTCCTTGTCCAATTCGGCCATAATGACCAGAAGCAGTCCTGGCTGCGGCCCTATGGCGGATATAAGGACAATCTGCGTAAAATTGCGCGGATGGTAGGGGACAGGGGCGGCAGGTGCATTCTCTGCACCCCCATCAATCGCCTTATCTATGTGAATGGCCGCCTAAATAACTACCTTGACGAATATGCCGCCGCGGTTCGGGAGCTGGCGGCGGAGTTAAAGCTCCGCTGCATAGACCTCCACGCTTTTACGACGGAGACTTATCTCCGCCTTGGGCCCGAAGCCGAAAACCTGTTTTATCACCCGCCCGGCGGTATTCTTGACCGCACCCACCCCAACGATCTTGGAGGAAAGCTGATTGGCGGGTATGTGAGCCAAAACCTGTGAGGCCTCACACTGATCTACTATGTAAACATGACATACGTGATATAACCGTTTTATCCCTTGTTATACTTGTTCAGATTGTGCAGGGCTATGGAGCCAACGCCGTTGAAAATTGAGACTACCGCCACAAACAGCAGCAGGCGGCACCCGTCGGCGGCGCCGTCCACCGCCAGGAAAGCGTAGCCGATATCGGCTATGCTGTGCTCAAAGCCGGAAAGTATAAAGATAGGTATGCAAAGGAAGATACCGACGATCTTCCCGACAGGCGCTGGATTTGTAGCGAAATTTTCCACCGCCAAATACATCAGGAAGCCGCAGAACACCGCCGATATGGCAATGGAAAGCCAACTGTTCTGTAGCTTGGCGTCCATCAGCTCCCGGGCGGCCTGGGCCAGCTGCGGTTTGGCGGCTCTTATGAGCAGGGCCCCAAATCCGCAGCCGACAAAGTTGCCTAACCATATTATCAGGCAATTTGGGTCGTTGCGGTTTTGGATAATGTAACCGATCTTGCCGGTGAACAAATTCATCCCCATTGAACAGATAAAGAACAGCGCGATCGAAAACAAAAAGGCTCCGACGATTTTGTTGGCGCAGGCCAGATAAACGGTCACGCCCAGAACTATCATTAGTCCCGAGGCTAAAGCTTTTGTGAAAACTCTCATATTGGCACCTCTCTTTTGATTTTATACTAAAATTATACATGATGTGAGCAAAAATGTCAATGTATTATTTGAGTCAACGCCGCGCAAAGAACGTTAACAGGATTAGCACTTATGTTGAAACTGCGGATAAACTCCCGGCAAAAGCTGGGGATAGCTCGACAGTGAACTCCCTTTCGATAAAAAACATAACATCCCGGGGCGTGTACCCGGGATGTTATGTTTTATTCGATGCCGGCCGCATTAATAACGTCGGTCATTATTTCCTCCAATTTGGACTTGGCGGTTGCTCTGTCGGCCTCGCTGTAGCCGAAGTAGAACTTTATTTTTGGCTCGGTGCCGCTCGGACGCACGGCCACCCAGCCGCTGCATCCGCTGCCCGCCAGCTCGAAATAAATCATATTGTTAATGAGCTGATTTGTGGGCGCCTCAGAGCCGTCGGTATATTTGATGACGCCGGTGCTGTAATCCCGAACCGCCTTTACAGGTATCCCGGCCAGACTGTCGGGAGCCTTTGTGCGGAGCCTTTCGATAATAGCGGCGATCTTTGCGCTGCCGTCAAGGCCGGTGAAATAGAAGTTGCGTACGCCCTCGCAGAAAGTGCCGTATTTTTTGTAAAGGGCCTCCATAGCGTCATAGAGGGTCATGCCCTTTTCCTTATAATAGGCCGCCATTTCCGTAATGAGCATTGAGGCGACCACCGCGTCTTTGTCACGCACGTAGGTGCCGCTGAGATAGCCGTAGCTTTCTTCAAAGCCGAACACGTAATTCTTTTTGTTGCCGTCCTCTTCAAATTCCTTGATTTTTTCACCTATGAACTTGAAGCCCGTCAGCACCTCCATAAGTTCAACGCCGTACTCCGCCGCAACGGGACGCAGCATTTCGGTGGTTACCACCGTCTTGATAAGCACGGGGTTTTCGGGCATAAGGCCCTTTGCCCGGCGCATGGAAAGAATGTACTCGCTGAGCAGCACGCCGGTCTGGTTGCCGGTGAGGGTAACATACTCGCCGTCATTGTTGCGCACCACTATGCCTACGCGGTCCGAATCCGGGTCTGTGCCGATTATAAGGTCGGAATCGTTGGCCCTGGCCAGCTCCATGGCGATGGTGAATACCTCGCGGTTTTCGGGGTTGGGCGTTTCGACCGTCGGGAAATTACCGTCGGGCTGCTCCTGCTCCTTGACTACGATGACATTCTTCATGCCGCACTTGTCAAGTATCCTGCGAACCAGCTTGTTGCCGGAGCCGTGAATGGGAGTGTACACTATGCTGAAATCGTCGGCCACCCGGGGAATTACTTCTTTATCAATTGACTGCTCGTAAACTTTTTCGATGTAGGGAGCGTCTATATCCTCGCCAATGTAGGTGAGCAGGCCCTTTTCCTGAGCCTCGGCAGGGTCCATGAGCTTTACGCCGTCAAAAATATCGATGCACTTTATTGCATCCGCCACAACGCTTGCGTGGTCGGGGGGCAGCTGTCCGCCGTCTTCGCCGTAGACCTTGTAGCCGTTATATTCCTTGGAGTTGTGGCTGGCGGTGATAACTATGCCAGATACGCAGTGCAAATACCGCACCGCAAAGCTGAGCTCGGGCGTGGGGCGCAGAGCGTCGAAAAGATAGGTCTTTATGCCGTTTGCGCAGAGGACGCGAGCGCTTTCAAGAGCAAATTCCGCGCTGAAATTTCTGCTGTCATAAGCAATGGCTACGCCCTTGTCCTGGCCGCCGATGTCCAATATCCATTTAGACAGCCCCTGAGTGGCCTGACGAACTGTGTGGACGTTCATTCTGCCGCAGCCGGCGCCCAGTTTGTCTCTCAGGCCGGCGGTGCCGAAAGCCAGCGTCTTTTCAAATCTGGCGCGGATGGCGTTGTCATCGTCCTTTATCTCTTCAAGCTCCCGGCGGAGAGCCGGGTCCAGCTTGTCGCTTTTTAACCAAAGTTCATATTTTTCTTTATAATTCATAGCTTACCTCCGAATTAGTTGTTAAGGAACCTGCGCTTGGCTTTTGTAGCTCCGCGCATTATGGCTTTAAGTTCGTCCCTGTCGCCCTCCATGGCGGCGGAACGTATGCGGCACAGACTGCCGCAAAGCTCGTCTATAAGCTTTGCAAGAGGCTCCTTGTTCAATATAAACAGTTCGCTCCAAAGCTCCTCGTTAAGTATGGCTACACGGGTGCAGTCTCTCAGGCTCCCGGCGCTGTACATAGCGCTTTTTTCAATATGCTCGTTGTCGCACAGGGCCACCGCCACAGCGTGCATAAGCTGCGAGGTGTAGGCAATCATTTCGTCATGATCCTCGGGCGACGTGTTGATAATGTTGGCCGCGCCTATGTGGCGGGCAAACTCTTCCATTATTTCGATGCCGGGGCGTTTGGTGTTTTTTGTGGCGGCAATAATGAAATTGCACCGGTGAAACATATCCTCAAGGGAGTTGGCGTAGCCGCTCAGCTCGCGCCCCGCCATTGGGTGGCAGCCCACAAAGTAAAGCTCGTCTCTCAAAGCGGCCTCCACCGGGTAAACGACCGGGCTTTTGACGCCGCATACGTCGGCGATCACGGCGCCGTCCTTCATGTATTCCTGATTTTTGAGTATAAAATCCACGGTTGCCTGGGCATAAAGCGCTACGATAATTAAATCGCTCTTTGAAATAATTTCGCGCACGTTCACGGAGGAGTTGACAATAACTCCGTCTTCGGCCGCCTTGGCCACAACTGACAGGTCGGTGTCGATGCCGTATACCCGGCAGCCGTGAAAGCCCTTGGCGGCCTTAGCCATACTGCCGCCGATAAGGCCAAGCCCAACTACAGTCACATTGTACATGAAAGCGCCACCTCCCGGCGTATAGATTGTTAAAAATTTGTCATTCTATACTCTATTTTACATTATACAACATTATAAAAAATTTGCATAGACTAATCTTGCACAAAGATTACCCGGTCTTTGTAAACAGTTTACGCAGTTTTTGCCAAATAAGGGCGAAAAGCAGCGCTATCAGCGCCCCGGTCAGCGCCCCGGCGGTGTCTATGCACACGTCTCTTAACTGGCAGGAGCGTCCGGGAACAAAGAACTGATGCAGCTCGTCGGTCATAGCGTAAATACAGCTGAACCCCACCGTCATGAGTATGGTGCGGGTCTTGCGGTACTGACGCAGGAGCATCATGAGCCAAAAGCCCAAAAAGGCGTAAATGCTGAAATGGGCGCACTTGCGCACAATGAACATTACGGACGCGACTAAGTCGTCCTGAGCGGCCCTCGTCATTTTGCGGAAGCTCGAAAACAGTCCGAAAACCAGCCTCACAAATTTGCCGCTGGTTCCGTTTGACATCGTGGCGTCCTGAGCGGAAAAGCAGAATATCAGCACGGCCGAGGCAAGCACCATTATCCATAGGATAGTTTTAAGTACGGTTTTTCCTTTCATTACAGTTCTCCTTTTTTCAAAAGCCCCGTAAGCACTCTCGCTATGGCCTCGCCGCCGCGCCCGTTGGGGTGAGCGTCATCGGGTGCGCTCATATATTCGGGCTTTACCCGTCCGCCGCCGTCTTCAAGTATGGCGCCAATGTCAAAGACCTTTGTTCCGAACTCGCCGCCGAGCACGGCGCGATTGACCTTTTGCCGCTGCTCCTCCTGCCAGGGGTCCATATTGAACGGCGGCACCGTACATTGTATTATGTCAACCGACGGCCGGTTTTCACGCAGCAGCCTGTGTATCGTTTTTAGGCTTTCGATTATGTTTTCACCGCTGCGGCCGCCGCTTTTTATATCGTTCACGCCAAAGCATATTATGATTTTGTCGGCGTTTTTTGCCAAATTCATGAACAATCCGTCCGCCGCGGCGTCATAAGCCCTCGACCAGCCCATGCCCAGATTGAGCACGTTTATATCCGACGGCATTGCGAGAGCGGTGCGGTGTGACCATGCCTCATACCTGTCGGTAGCCGTCCTTGTTCCCTGAGTTATGCTGTCGCCAAAAAATACCAGAGTACTTCTGTATTCGCCCTTATATCCTATGAAGTTAGGGCGCAGCACGTTCAGCGTCCTTAACCCGCTGCGGTAGCCCGAGCTGGCGCTCTCGTCGGTGGAGGGCAGCTCGATATCTTCGTCTGCTCTGATTTTGAGCCTTATGCCGAGCAGCGAACCCTCGGGCATGGTCAGTTTCGCCGGGTCGGACTCAAAGCCGCCGCACACCTGAACGAAAGGCTCCCCGCCAAAGGTCAGCGCGGTTTCGCCCTCAAGCCGTGGAGCCGCCTTGGCCCCGTATCCGGCGGACGCTCCCAGAACGGTAAATCTGCCGCCGGGCTTGTCCCTTTTTGAACAGCCGGTGGAGTATATGCGGTTAAAATATTTTATTGTGAGCTCCAGTTCTCCCCGGCGGCGCGGCAGGTACCAACTGAGGAAATCCGCCGTTTCGCCCTTTTTCATGGGAATGAAGTTGTTGTTCCCCGTGCCTGACACTATAAGAGAAGGGGAGGTGAGTTTGGCGCTTATCATATGAGTCGCCTCTTATTTTTATTTGGAATTTAAAGGGTACGGCCGCCCCCTAGGAGCGCCCGGACAGCCGGGGCGCGTTCCTCACTTTCAAAATATGGGAGCCCGTAAAGGTTCCCATATTTGAAATATTGGTGCTCGGGACCGGAATCGAACCGGTACGGCTTTATGGGCCGGGGGATTTTAAGTCCCCTGCGTCTACCTATTCCGCCACTCGAGCGCATCCAGGTTTTATTATAAACAAAATTGGCCGGTTTGTCAATACCTGACCTCAATTTTATTGGTATATTTTATTTCATGCACTAATATACTTAGACAGAAGGACAGAAGGAGGAAAAAACCGTGAAAAATAATTTAGCCGCATTTTTGAATAAATTTGAGACAAAGGAGGCGGAAAACTGATGTCCTCAGCTGAAATCTACGGAGATATTGCCCGGCGCACCGGCGGCGATATCTACATCGGCGTAGTAGGCCCGGTCAGGACGGGCAAATCCACCTTTATCAAAAAGTTTATGGACACCATAGTTATCCCCAATATCGGCGATCAATACAGGAGGGCCCGCACCCAGGATGAACTGCCCCAAAGCGCCGCCGGCCGGACAATCATGACCACCGAGCCGAAGTTTATCCCCAACGAGGCCGTCAGCGTCTCGCTGGACGGAAACACGGAATTTCGGGTACGGCTCATTGACTGCGTGGGTTACATAGTAGATTCCGCTCGGGGACATACCGACGAGGACGGGCCGCGCATGGTGAGCACCCCCTGGTTCGAGGAGGACATCGAGTTCGACAAGGCCGCCGAGATAGGCACCCGCAAGGTCATATGCGAGCACAGCACCATCGGTATTGTTATGACTACCGACGGCAGCATTTGCGATATTCCCCGGTCCGATTACGTCTCCGCCGAAGAACGGGTAGTGGCCGAGCTGCGGGAGATCGACAAGCCCTTTATCATCGTCCTCAACTCCGCCGCCCCCGCCTCGGCTCAGACTCAAAAGCTCCGCCGCGAGCTGGAAGAAAAATACAGCACGCCGGTCGTCGCCGTGAGCTGCCTTGAATTGAGCGGCGGCGATATTGAGGAGATAATAAAGACCGTGCTCTATGAGTTCCCCGTCAGCGAGCTCAGTGTTGAGCTGCCCCGGTGGATAGACGCGCTGCCCATGGATCATTATTTGAAAAAGTCGGTGTTTTCCGCCGTGCGGGAAAGGCTGCTCCCTCTGTGCAAGATCAGCCAGATAAAAGCCGCCGTGGCGTCCCTTGCGGAAAACGAGTACATAAAATCCGCCTCGGTGGAACGTATCAGCCCCGACAAGGGCAACGCCAGGATAAGCGTAGCCGCTGTGGACGGCTTGTTTTACCGGGTGATAAGCGAGACTACAGGCATTGAATTAAAGGACGACGAGGCCCTTATTGACTTTGTCACCGAAATGGCAAAGGTTCAGAAAAAATACAGCAAACTGGAGTACGCCCTGCATGAGGTGGAGCAGACCGGTTACGGAATAGTTTTCCCGTCTATCGAGGAGCTCACTCTCAAGGAACCCGAAATAATGAAGCAGGGGGGCCGCTTCGGAGTACGGCTCAGGGCCAGCGCGCCAAGTATCCACCTTATCAAGGCCCAAATAGAGACCGAAATAAATCCCATTGTCGGCAGCGAAAAACAGAGCGAAGACCTGGTAAATTATCTTATGTCCGAATTTGAAAGCGACCCCATAAAGATTTGGGGCAGCAATATCTTTGGCAAATCATTGCACGAACTGGTCAACGAGGGGCTCAATACCAAGCTTAGCAAGATGCCGTCCGAGGCCAGGAGCAAGCTCCAGGAGACCCTTGAAAAAATCATAAACGAGGGCTCCGGCGGACTTATCTGTATTATATTGTGAATTATCATTGTTACGGCAGCCATTCCCGCAAAATTTAACAAAAAACTTTTATACAGTCTCGGGTACACGCCCCGGGACTGTCAAATTGATGACAAACCCTGTGAACAATGGGGATAGCTCGAAAGGGAACTCCCTTTCGATAGAAAACATAAAATCCCGGGGCGTGTACCCGGGATTTTATACTTTAATCGGGGTAGCAATATTATTTTTTTAAATAATATTGCGTAAGCGTAAGCGCCCGATGCGGAGAGGTTCTCTCAAAGGGGAACCGTCCGGGTTCCCCTTTGAAGAGCGCTGACCTTTGTCAGCGGTCTGACAGTCTCGGGTACACGCCCCGGGACTGTAATTTTTTTAAAAAAGCTATTGACAAAACTGTTATAACTGTATATAATAGATATATACAGTTGAAGGGAGGGCAAGCGTTGAATATTTTTATTGACAACAAAAGCGGCTCGCCGATATATGACCAGATATACTCCCAAATCAAAAATCAAATAATAAGCGGAGCCCTCAAAGAAGACGACCCCCTGCCGTCCATAAGGAGCCTGGCCCGGGACCTGCGCATCAGCTTTATCACTACAAAACGGGCCTACGACGAACTGGAAAAGGAGGGCTTTATCTACACCATACCGGCCAAGGGCTGTTACGTTGCTCAAAAGAACATCGAGCTTTTGAGAGAGGAAAAGCTGCAAAAAATCGAAGAGCATATCGGCGAAATAGTCAAGCTGGCCGCCGCTTGTAATTTAAGTAGGGACGATGTTATTTCCATGTTAACATTTGAAATGGAGGAATAATGGTGAACGCGCTTGAAATCAGAGAACTGACAAAAAAATATAAGGATTTTACTCTCGACAGGCTTAGTCTAACTCTGCCGGGAGGCTGTATAATGGGCCTTGTGGGGGAGAACGGCGCCGGAAAAAGCACCGCGATAAAGCTCGCGCTGGGTATGATTAGCAGGGACGGCGGCGCCGTGACCATCCTGGGCAGCGACGACCCCGGTTCCGTCAAGGAGGACTTAGGCGTTATCCTTGACGAGGTGGGCATACCCGAGTGCTTGAACGTCCGCCAGGTGGGCAAAATCATGGCCGGAACCTTTGCCCGCTGGGACGCCTCCGGGTATGACGCCCTTGTAAAAAAGCTGAGATTGCCGGAGGATAAGTCGTTCAAGGACTTTTCCAAGGGCATGAGGATGAAGTTGGGCTTTGCAATAGCTCTGTCCCACGGGGCCCGGCTGCTGCTCCTCGACGAGGCCACCAGCGGCCTTGACCCGGTGGCCCGGGACGAGGTGCTGGACCTGCTGAGGGATTTTGCGGGCGACGACGGTCACTCCGTCCTCATTTCCTCCCACATTGTCAGCGACCTTGAAAAGGTCTGCGACTATATAGCCTTTCTTCACAAGGGGCGGCTTCTGCTGTGCGAGGAAAAGGACAGACTTTTGGAGGAATACTGCATCGTCCGCGGCACGGCGGAGGAACTGGATAAGATAGAGGGCCTGCTCCACGAAAAAATCACTCCCTACGGAGCGGAGGCTCTGGCCCGCCGGGCAGCCGTGCCCTCGGGCGCGAATGTGAGCCCGGTCAGTATTGAGGAGCTGTTTGTGCTGATGGTAAAGGAGGGAAATAAATGAAAGGACTGCTTTTAAAGGACTGGTACATGACCGTAAAATATTGTAGGAGTTATTTGCTGATAGTGGGCGTATTTATAGCGGTACAGGCCTTTAGTCCAAATTACTTTTATGCTTTTTACGCCGGCATAATGGCGGGCCTGATACCCGTGACGCTTATCAGCTATGACGAGCGCAGCAAGTGGACGGTTTACAGCTGCGCTTTGCCTTACACCCGCGCCCAGCTCGTGTCGGCCAAGTACATTGTCGGCGGCGCCGCCCAGCTTGCCGCGATGGTTGTTATGGGTACGGTGCAGGCCGTAAAGCTGTGCGCCGCCGGCAGCTTTTCGCTGGGCGGTTTCGCGGGCTTTTTGGCTTTGCAGCTGTTCATGTCGTCCATTATCTGCTCAATAAATCTGCCCTTTGTTTTTAAATTCGGAGTAGAAAAGGGCCGCATATCATATTATGTAATAATTATCGCGTCCTTTGCCGTCATCGGCGCCATCGGAGGCGTGGCGATGATTTCGGGCATGTCGGCCGGATTTAACTATGGTATTTTATCGCCGGTCTTTCTGGCGGTGGGCATAGGAGCCTACGCCCTGTCGTGGCTGCTGTCGGTGAAGTTTTACAGCAAGCGTGAGCTTGGATAAATGCGGAACCATGCGCAAAAAAGCAAGGCGGACGGCCAGGCCGTCCGCTTTGCTTTTTTGCGGTGTGCTATAAAACCACATATATGTACTCCCCGGCGGCTTTTGCGCCCTCGATTGAGGGAAAGGGGGCCGGGTCGCCGGGCGTATGCTTCACCGCCAGGGCGTAACGGTCGCCGCTTTTGCCGAAAAGGTAAAACTTGTGTTTTTTGAAAGCGGCGTAAAAGGCGTTGTTACTAAGGGCAAACCGCACGTGCTCGTCGCCGGTGGGGTAGTCCCGGCCGGTGATTTTTTCCCAGCCAAAGTCCGGCAGCGGGAAGTATGGGTTTTCATTGGCGGGCCCGGCAGCGGGAGATACCTCCTCCTCCGCAGCCGGTTCACGTTCTTCCGCCCACCGACCGTAGAACATCTGCCGGCCTGACTGGGTTATGAGCAGAGCGCCGTATTTTGAGGTGTCAGTTTCGCGCACCAGTTTCCCGCCGGCAATATTGCCCAGGGGGACGTTGCTCTCGCCGATGAGCCACACCTTCAGCGCCCCCATGACGCCGTTGACCCGCACCTCTATCCTGTCTTTGTCTATGAGCGCGTAGCCCCGGCCCAGCTCGGCAAGGGGCTTTAATTCTACTCTTTTTGTCATTAAAATATCGCTCCTTCCATATACTAATATTACGTTATGCGTCCGTTAAAATAAAATGATAAAAATATAAAAAGTAAAATAATTCAAGCAAAATCGAGAAAAACACAGTATTTTTGAGACAATTGCATATTATTTCCAAAAATCGGGGGTTGATATATAAATTGATAGGAAGTAATATATTGTTAGCACTCAAAAGAGACGAGTGCTAACAGAATTGGTAAATATATATTTAGGAGGTAATATACATGAAAATCAAGCCTTTGGCTGACAGAGTTGTTATCAAGATGGTCGAGAGCGAAGAGACCACCAAGAGCGGCATAGTTCTGCCCGGCACCGCCAAGGAAAAGCCCCAGTATGCCGAAGTCGTGGCTGTCGGCCCCGGCGGCGTCGTTGACGGCAAGGAAGTAAAAATGGAAGTTGCCGTGGGCGACAAGGTCATCGTAAGCAAATACAGCGGCACAGAGGTTAAGCTGGACGGCGAGGAATATACCATCCTTCGCCAGAGCGATATCCTTGCAAAAATTGACTGAGATCAACCGAATAGGAGGAATTAATTATGGCTAAGCAGATAAAATTCGGCGAGGAAGCCCGCAAGGCTCTTGAAAGCGGCGTTAATCAGCTCGCCAATACCGTTAAGGTAACTCTCGGCCCCAAGGGCCGCAACGTGGTTCTGGACAAGAAGTTCGGCTCGCCCCTCATCACCAACGACGGCGTTACTATCGCCAAGGAGATCGAGCTTGAGGACGCCTTTGAAAACATGGGCGCTCAGCTTGTAAAGGAGGTTGCCACTAAGACCAACGACGTTGCCGGCGACGGCACCACTACCGCCACTCTTCTGGCCCAGGCTTTGGTAAGAGAGGGCCTGCGCAACATTGCCGCCGGGGCAAACCCCATGGTGCTGCGCAAGGGCATCAGCAAGGCTGTGGACGCCGCCGTTGACAGCATTATGGCCGCCGCCAAGGCCGTTGAGGGCCGTGACGACATCGCCCGCGTGGCTTCCGTTTCCGCCGGAGATGAGAAGATAGGCGAGCTCGTTGCCGACGCTATGGAAAAGGTCAGCAAAGACGGCGTTATCACCGTTGAAGAGGGCAAGACCGCCGAGACCTACAGCGAGGTCGTTGAAGGTATGCAGTTCGACCGCGGCTATCTTTCTCCCTACATGGTCACCGACACCGAAAAGATGGAGGCCGATCTTGACGATCCCTACATTCTCATTACCGACAAGAAGATAAGCAATATTCAGGACATACTTCCCCTGCTTGAACAGATCGTTCAGATGGGCAAAAAGCTCCTTATCATTGCCGAAGATATCGAGGGCGAAGCACTGACTACTCTTATAGTTAATAAGCTCCGCGGAACCTTTACCTGCGTTGCCGTCAAGGCTCCGGGCTTTGGCGACCGCCGCAAGGCCATGCTTCAGGATATCGCCATCCTTACCGGCGGGCAGGTCATCAGCGACGAGCTGGGTCTCGATATAAAGGAGACCACCGTTGACCAGCTTGGCCGCTGCCGTCAGGCCAAGATACAGAAAGAAAACACTATTATCGTTGACGGTATGGGCGACAGCAAGCTCATTGCCGACCGCGTAAGTCAGATACGCAGCGAAATAGAGAATACCACCAGCGACTTTGACCGTGAAAAGCTCCAGGAGCGTCTGGCCAAACTTGCCGGCGGCGTAGCCGTTATCAAGGTCGGCGCCGCGACCGAAGTGGAGATGAAGGAGATGAAGCTCCGCATCGAGGACGCTCTCGCGGCCACCCGCGCGGCCGTTGAGGAAGGCATTGTTGCCGGCGGCGGCACCTGCTATATTGCGGCCACCAAGGCTGTCGAAAATCTTGTAGGCACTCTTTCCGGCGACGAAAAGACCGGCGCCGAGATCGTGCTCCGCGCCATTGAGGAGCCTGTAAAGCAGATTTGCGCCAATGCCGGCGTAGAGGGCGCCGTAGTTGTTGAAAAGATAAAGAACAGCGCCGCTGGCATGGGCTACAACGCTCTTACGGGCCAGTTTGTCGATATGATAAAGGACGGCATCGTAGATCCCGCCAAGGTGACCCGCAGCGCTCTCCAGAACGCCGCCAGCGCCGCCGGTATGATACTCACCACCGAAAGCGTAGTCGCCGACCTGCCCAGCAAGGAAAACGACGCCGCCGCTGCTCAGGCCGCGGCCATGGGCGGAGGAATGTATTAATTTAGCTTGCGTTAGCCCCTCCGGGAAATCCCGGAGGGGCTTTTATAATGTCAGACTTAATAATGCGGTCGGGTTATGAGGTCGTGCCATTGCCGTCAGCCGAATTACGTCTCCCAAAGGAAAAAATAAACGTGCCGATGTATCATTATGTAAACAAGTTGTAAAAGATGCTTTAAAACTCTTGATTTCCTACGGGCTTATGATGTATTATATAGTCATAAAAAAATGCGGAGGTGATCCTGTGCAGTACAGGCTCAATCAAAAGAACGGAGACAGGCTGTCCGTCTTGGGCTACGGCTGTATGCGTTTCCCGCGAAAGGGAGGCAAAATAGACCGCGCCGAGACCGAACGCCAGATACTCCGGGCCGTGGACGGGGGAATAAACTATTTCGATACCGCATATATCTATCCGGGCAGCGAGGAGACGCTCGGCTCCATACTCGAAAAAAACGGGCTTCGGGAAAAGGTCATGATAGCCACAAAGCTGCCGCACTATCTGATGAAGGACCGGGCCGCCGTGGAGAAGTGCTTTGCCCAGCAGCTTGCCCGGCTGAGGACCGGCTATATCGACTACTACCTCATGCATATGCTGCCGGACGTGACCGTTTGGGAAAGGCTTAAAAGCATGGGCATACTGGAGTGGCTGGACGAAAAGCGCAAGAGCGGCCAGATAAGGAACGTGGGCTTTTCTTATCACGGCGACAGCGGGCGGTTTATAGAGCTGCTGAACGCTTACGACTGGGATTTTTGTCAGATACAGTACAATTATCTTGACGAAAACAGTCAGGCCGGCCGCCGGGGACTTAACGCCGCCGGGGCGAAAAATATACCCGTGGTGATAATGGAACCCCTGCGCGGCGGTCGCTTGGCCGGCGGGCTGCCGGAGGAAGCAAAGAAGATATTCGCCAAGGCCGAACCAAAGCGCAGCCCGGCGGAATGGGCTCTGCGGTGGCTGTGGGATCAGCCCCAGGTCACGGTCACGCTTTCGGGCATGAATTCTATGGAAATGATAGACGAAAATATACGGGCCGCGTCTGAAGCGAAGGTAGGGGAGCTTACCGGCGCCGAGCAGGAAATGTTCCGTCAAGCCGTGGCGGCAATAAACAGTAAGGTAAAGGTGGGCTGCACCGGCTGCGGCTATTGTATGCCATGCCCCGCGGGGGTGGATATACCGGGCTGCTTCCGCTGCTATAACAACCGCTACGGCGAGGGTTGGTTTTCCGGCATGCGCGAATATATAATGTGTACCACCATCAAACGCAAGCTCAGCAACGCTTCGCTGTGCAAAAAGTGCGGGATGTGCGAACGCCACTGTCCGCAGAGCATTCAGATACCCAAGGAGCTCTCCGCAGTCAGCAGAGAAATGGAGGGCCCTATATACAGGCTGGCCGCCTGGTTCATAAGAAGATTTATCCGGCTGTGAGGCCCCGCGTCCGTCCCCGCCGCGCGTTTTGAATAAAATAATTCATTTAAAAATAGAGCATTTTTAGTGAATTTTTTTAATGTTTTTTATTAAAAGCTCTTGACAATTTTGGTCAATCTTGTTATAATACAAAATTGGTGCAGGGCTGCACACATTATAAAACGGAGGTGAAATCATGCCGACATTTAACCAGCTTGTCAGAAAGGGCAGAGAGGTCAGCGTTTCTAAGTCCAAGTCGCCCGCTCTTCAGAGGGGCCTCAACTCTCTGAAAAAGGTCCCCACTGACCAGAGCGCTCCCCAGAAGAGAGGCGTTTGCACAGTTGTAAAGACGACCACTCCCAGGAAGCCCAACTCAGCGCTCCGTAAGATCGCCAGAGTCCGTCTCTCCAACGGTATCGAGGTTACCAGTTATATCCCCGGCGTAGGTCACAACCTGCAGGAGCATAGCGTTGTCCTCATCCGCGGCGGAAGAGTTAAGGACCTGCCCGGTGTAAGATACCACATTATCCGTGGCACACTGGACGCGGCTGGCGTTGCAAAGAGAATGCAGGGCCGCAGCAAATACGGCGCAAAGAGGCCTAAGAAGTAAGGGCTTCGCATCCGACATTTCGGAAATTGAACTTTTTTCTCCGCAGGGAGCGGAAAAATAGTGCGACTGCGGATTTTATATATTTGTTGTTGCACTGACGGCCCGAAACGTGGCCGAGTACCTGTGAATTCATCAAATTTTAATGAAGGAGGGAAGACAAGTGCCAAGAAGAGGATTTGTTCCCAAACGCGATGTGTTACCCGATCCCGTGTACAATGATAAGATCGTTACCCGTCTTATCAACAATATCATGCTTGACGGCAAAAAGGGCGTAGCTCAGAAGATCGTTTACGAGGCTTTTGATATTGTTAAGGAAAAGACCGGCAAGGACCCGCTGGACGCTTTCCGCGAGGCTATGGACAATATCATGCCTGTGCTCGAGGTTAAGGCGAGACGTGTGGGCGGCGCCACTTATCAGGTGCCCATGGAGGTTCGTCCCGAGCGCCGTCAGACCTTGGGTCTGCGCTGGCTTACGAACTTTAGCCGCACCCGCAGCGAGCGCACCATGAGCCAGCGCCTGGCCGGCGAGATCATGGACGCCGTCAACGGTTTGGGCGGCGCGGTAAAGAAGCGCGAGGAGACCCACAGAATGGCCGAGGCCAACAAGGCTTTCGCCCACTATCGCTGGTAGTTCCCGGCTTTGCCGCATAACGACATTTTATACTGTATTAACCATTCCCCCAATATCCCAGAAAGGAGGATATAAATGCCAAGACAGTACAGCTTGAAAAAAACTCGTAATATCGGTATCATGGCTCATATCGATGCCGGTAAGACGACGACGACAGAAAGAATACTCTACTATACAGGTAAGACCCATAAAATAGGCGAGGTTCACGAAGGCGCGGCCACCATGGACTGGATGGAGCAGGAGCAGGAGCGCGGTATCACCATTACTTCCGCCGCCACTACGGCGTTTTGGAAGGAACACCGCATCAACATCATAGATACTCCCGGCCACGTGGACTTTACCGTTGAGGTGCAGCGTTCTCTGCGCGTTCTGGACGGCAGCGTTACCGTGCTTTGCGCCAAGGGCGGCGTTGAGCCCCAGTCCGAGACGGTTTGGCGTCAGGCGGACAAGTATCACGTGCCCCGCATGGCTTACGTCAACAAGATGGACATTATGGGCGCAAACTTCTATAACGTTGTAAAAATGATGAAGGACCGGCTCAAATGTAACGCCGTGCCCATTCAGCTGCCTATCGGCGCCGAGGATACCTTCAAGGGCATTATCGACCTTGTTGAGATGAAGGCTTACGTTTATTATGACGACCTCGGAAAGGATATCCGCTGCGAGGAAATTCCCGAGGATATGCGCGAGCAGGCGGAGCAGTATCACTCCGAAATGGTCGAGCACGTTGCCGAGATGGATGAAGAACTTATGATGAAGTATCTGGAGGGCGAGGAGCTGACCATAGACGAGATCAAGTCCTGCATCCGCAAGAGCACCATTGCCAATGAAATGGTTCCCGTTGTCTGCGGCACATCCTACCGCAACAAGGGCGTGCAAAAGCTGCTTGACGCAGTTATCGACTATATGCCCTCTCCTCTCGACGTACCTCATATCAAGGGCATCAATCCCGAAACCGATGAGGAAGAGGAGCGTCCGTCCAGCGATGAAGAGCCTTTCAGCGCCCTGGCTTTCAAAATAATGACAGACCCCTACGTGGGCAAGCTGGCTTTCTTCAGAGTGTACTCAGGTACCGTTGAGACCGGCTCCTATGTATTGAACAGCTCCAAAAACACCAAGGAGCGTATGGGCCGCATTCTTCAGATGCACGCCAATAAGCGCGAGGATTTGGAAATCGTGTACAGCGGTGACATTGCCGCCGCCGTGGGCCTTAAATCCACCGGCACCGGCGACACCCTCTGCGACGAAAAGCACCCCATTATCCTTGAAAAGATGGAGTTCCCCGAGCCCGTTATCCGCGTGGC
>CANRHW010000008.1 GCA_947630525.1 uncultured Clostridia bacterium
GAAAAAATACAGGAGGCCAAGGCTCTTGAAGACGCCTACGGCGCCGAAAAAGAGGCCGAACTGGCCCGCGCCGCCCGGGAACAGGCCACCCTCGAGGCCGACGTGCTTGTAAAGGCCGAGATAGAAAAGCGTCAGCGCGAGATAGCCGCCGCCGCCGAAGCCGAACAGGCCCGCATCCGCGCCAAAGGCGAGGCCGACGCCATCTATGCCAAAATGGAGGCCGAGGCACGGGGTATGCAGGAGATACTCACCAAACAGGCCGAGGGCTTTGAAAAGATAGTTTCCGCCGCCGGCGGCAGCGCGTCCGACGCGCTGAGACTGATGCTGGCCGACAAGATGGAGGAGCTAATGCGCATCCAGGTCGACGCTATCAAGAATATCAAGATAGACAAGGTGACCGTTTGGGACAACGGCAAGGACGGCAGCTCCACCGCCAATTTTATAAGCAATATGGCCAAGGCCGTGCCGCCCATGAGCGAACTTTTTGACATGGCCGGCATGAAGCTGCCCGAATATCTTGGAAAGGAAAAGGCGGAGGACGGCGAGGCCCCGGAAGTTAAGAGCGAAGAATAGGCTTTGGGGCGTTAGATAAAATATGCGGCCGCGCCGGGGAAAACCGCCCCGGCGCGGTTTTATAGCTAACCGAAAACGCCTTATTATTACAATTACATAACTTTTCTTGACAACACAGGCGATATGTGCTAAAATATTCATTAATTATAAACGCAAAATAAACACAAAAGTATTTAAAGGAGCTGGTTATTTCCATGGACGTGGACGGAGGCATACTATTGCAGGTGGCGGCGATAGCGTTTCTCATACTTTGTTCGGCCTTTTTTTCCTCATCGGAAACGGCGTTCCTGTCCGTAAACAGGATAAAGCTGAAAAACGAGGCCGACGAGGGGGACGCCGGGGCAAAAAGAGTTCTGGCCGTTGCTGAAAATTATGACAAGATGCTTTCCACCATTCTTATCGGCAACAATATCGTCAACATCGTCGCCACCTCGCTTTCAACGGTGCTGTTCACGACCCTGATATTGAACGAGGACTTGGCGGTAACCGTTTCCACTGCGGTCATGACCGCGGCGGTGCTGGTTTTTGGCGAAATAACGCCCAAAACCGTGGCCAAAAAATCGCCGGAGAGCTTCGCCCGTTTTTCGGCGCCCATACTTTCGCTGCTGTCGGTGCTTTTGACGCCGCTGGTCTCGGTGTTCAATATGTGGCAGGCCTTTGTGTCGAGCTTTTTCGGCAAGGGCGGCGAAGATACCGTCACCGAGCAGGAACTGCTGACCATGGTGGACGAGGCCACCGAGGACGGTGAGATCGACGAGCAGGAGGGCGAGCTCATAAAAAATGCCGTCAAGTTCTATGAGCTGGATGTGACCGATATACTAACCCCCAGAGTGGATATGGAGGCGGCGGATATTCGGTCGGACAGGCAGCGGGTGCTGGACCTGTTCGCCGAAAGCGGCTATTCGCGGCTGCCGGTTTTTGACGGCACCCTTGACAATATTGTGGGCGTTATTTATCAAAAGGACATTTACGCCGACGAGGACAGCGAGTGGAAAGAGCTTATCCGTCCGGCCACCTTTGTTTTCGCGGGAATGAAGATATCGAGGCTTCTTAAACTGTTTCAGGAAAGCAAAAGCCACATGGTTATCGTGCAGGACGAGTACGGCGGCACCGACGGCGTTGTCACTCTTGAGGACGTGCTCGAAGAACTGGTGGGCGAGATATACGACGAGCATGACGACGCCAAGGTCGAGTTCAAAAAGCTCACCGACAACATTTTTATCGTGGACGGCGCCGCCGGCGTGGACGACTTCTTTGAATTGTTCGAGCTGGACGGCGAGCCCGTGGACGATATAACCACCGTCGGGGGCTTCGCTGCCCATCAACTGGGCAAGATACCCGCCGTGGGCGAGAGCTTTGAATTTGAGCACATCCGGGTGGCGGTCACCAAGGTGGAGCAGAACCGTGTTCAGGAGGTAAAGGTCTTCGTGGGCCGTAAGCCGGCGCCCGAGGATTAAGGCAATACCGCCTGATTGGCCTTGCGGTGCGTTCGCCGCCGTATTTGCGAAAAAAATTTTTGTAAATTTTTCAAAAAACCCTTGCATTTTTGGGAAAACTGTGATATCATTGAAAAACGGTGGGCGGTCCGCTGCAACTTTCGTAAGAACGCCCCTAATTTACCGCTCAGGCGGGTATAGAAAGGAGTGTTTTGAGTGGACGTTTTAAAGGCAATCACTCAGGATCAAATCAGGGAGGACCTCCCCAAGCTGCAAATCGGCGACACCGTAAAGCTGTACGTAAAGATTAGGGAAGGTAATAAGGAAAGAATTCAGATGTTCGAGGGCACCGTCATCAGCAAAAAGCATGGCGGTATTCAGGAAACCTTCACCGTTCGCCGTATATCCTACGGCGTAGGCGTAGAGCGTACTTTCCCTGTTAATTCTCCCAGCATCGACCGCATCGAGGTCGTTCGTCACGGTAAGGTACGGCGCGCGAAGCTGTATTATCTCCGCGGCAGAGTCGGCAAGGCGGCCAAGGTTACAGAAAAACTGTAAAAACCGCACAATTTTAATAGCTAAATCCCGTGGCTCGTTCACGGGATTTATGCTATTAGGCAATGATAAGGGCTTTGCTCCACGGCGCGAAAAGGCCGCGGCGAACGTCATGTTTTTATCGAGGCAAGTATCATTCCGAAAGGAGAGTCCGCATGGAAGAAAATAAAGAGACGGAAGCGCAGGCTGCCGCCGCCGAAAATACTCAGGGTGAAAATCCAGAAGAGAAAACCGGAGAAGAGAATAAAAAAACCGTGGGCAGAGAAATTTTTGAATGGGTCGAGGCCATAGTCTTGGCCGTTATAGTTGCAATGCTGGTGCGCAGCTTTATATTTACCGTCGTCAGGGTGGACGGTCATTCCATGGACAATACGCTATCTCACAACGACAGGCTCATTGTTTGGCGCATGGGCTACGAGCCGAAGCGGGGCGACATAATAATCTTCGCGCCGGAAAGCAAGAATATCAACACCACTATATTCAACCGTGTGTATTGGGTAAAAAGAGTTATCGCCACCGGCGGGCAGCACGTGGAGATAGATTATGAAAACAATGCCGTTTATGTGGACGGCGAAAAGCTCGACGAGCCTTATCTCCCCGAACCTATGCGGGAACCGGGAATGGGCTCGGGCAATCACATTCAGGCGGTGGACGTGCCGGAGGGGCATGTGTTCCTCATGGGCGACAACCGCAATTACAGCAGCGACAGCCGCAGCATCGGCCCCGTTGACGAAAAGTCTATCGTGGGCAAGGCCGTGCTCAGGTTTTGGCCGTTCAGCTCGTTTGGAACGGTGACGCACGCCAATTAGGAGCTTAAAAATGAATATACAGTGGTTCCCGGGGCATATGGCAAAAACCCGCCGTATGATAGCGGAAAATATCGGCCTGTGCGACTGCGTGGCCGAGATAGTTGACGCCCGCTGTCCGCAGAGCAGCCGCAATCCCGAGCTGCCATCCCTGGCCCGGAATAAGAAAATCTTTATTATTATAAACAAATGCGACCTGGCGGACCCGGCCCAGACCGAAAAGTGGCAGCGCCGCTTCGCCTCTCAGGGGCTGATATCGGTCTGCACCAGCTCCAACGACGGCAAGGGCGTGGCCAAAATAACCGACGCCGCCATGGAGGCCGTAAAGGAGCAGATGGAGAAAAATCGCGCCCGGGGCCTTGTGAAGCCGCCGCGCATCATGGTCTGCGGCATACCTAACGTGGGCAAAAGCTCGCTGATAAACAAGCTCAGCGGCAGAGCCGCCGCCAAGGTGGGCGACAGGCCCGGAGTTACGCGGGGCCGCCAGTGGATAACCCTAAAAAGCGGCATAGAGCTGTTGGACACCCCGGGCATACTCTGGCCGAAGCTGGAGGACGGCGAGGCCGCGCTGCGGCTGGCTTTTACCGGGGCCATAAAGGACGATATACTTGACGTTGAGGAGCTGGCCTGCGAGCTTTGCGCCTTTCTCAAGGAAAATTATCCCGCCGCGCTTGAACAGCGGTATCGGGCCGAGCTTTCGGCCGAAATGGACGGGCTCGCCGTGCTTGGCGAAATATGCCGCCGCCGCGGCTTTATAGTGCGGGGCGGCGAGGCGGATTTGCTCCGTGGGGCCAATGTGGTGCTGGACGAGTTCCGGGGCGGCAAGCTGGGACGGATCACGGTGGAACGAATTTAGGAGTTATAGTGTGAAAACCACGCCAACCCTACGGCGGAATGGAGAACATTATGCCAAAGACAAACCGGCCCGCCCTTGACCTGTGGGCGGAGGAGCGCAGGCTCCGTAAAAATGGCTGTAATCTTATCTGCGGGGCGGACGAGGCCGGCCGCGGCCCCCTGGCGGGGGACGTGTACGCCGCCGCCGTCGTGCTGCCCTTCGGATTGGAGATACCGGGCCTTAACGACAGCAAAAAGCTCACCGAAAAACGCCGGGAGGAGCTTTTTGACGTTATATGTGAAAAGGCCCTGTCTTATGCGGTGGACACGGCTACGGTCGAGGAGATAGAAAAAATCAATATACGCAACGCCGCTTTCCTGGCCATGGAACGGGCCATACGGCGAATAGAGACCGACTTCGCAATTATAGACGGCAACGGCTTCAACGACTGCCCGGTGCCCTTTATGACCCTTGTGGGGGGCGACGGCAAAAGCGCCAATGTGGCGGCGGCCTCTATTTTGGCCAAGGTCAGCCGTGACCGATATATGATCGAGCTGGACGAAAAATACCCCATGTACGGCTTTGCAAAGCACAAGGGCTACGGTACTAAGCGGCACATCGCGGCATTGAAGGAGTTTGGTGCCTGTGAAGTTCACAGACCTCTTTTCGTCAAAAAATTTATCTAAAAAGGAAATAGGGGACAAGGGAGAAGAACTCGCTGTTCGCCACCTTAAACGCCGTGGATATAAAATCATGACGAGGAATTTTTCCGTTCACGGCATCGGGGAAATCGATATTGTGGCAAGGGACGGCGGGTATTTGTGTTTTGTGGAGGTGCGCTTCCGCAGCCGTTCGGACTTTGGCACGCCGGCCCAGACCGTGACGGCGGAAAAGCGGCGCAGAATAATCCGCGCCGCGCAGATTTATATGCAAAACAACGGGCTCATGGGCGAAAATGCGCGCTTTGATATCGCCGAGGTTTACGGCGACGGGCGGGTGGAGCTTATAAAGGACGCGTTTTGGGTGAGCTGATTTTTATGTTAAGGGGGCGGACGTATGCTGGTTGCCGACAAATGGAAGGACTACGAATGTATTGACGCCTCGGGCGGTGAAAAGCTGGAACGCTGGGGAGATATAATCCTCTGTCGCCCTGACCCCCAGGTGATATGGAACCGGCGCAGCGCCCCCGAAAAATGGGAGAACGCTCACGCCCGCTACCGCCGCAGCTCCAGCGGCGGCGGGGAGTGGAGCTACCGCAAAAAACTGCCGGAAAGCTGGCAGGTTCGCTACGGCGGCCTGACCTTTAACGTAAAGCCCATGGGCTTTAAGCACACGGGCCTTTTCCCCGAACAGGCCGTGAATTGGGACTGGATGAGAGAAAAGCTGCGCCGCCGGGGGCCGGGGGCAAGGGTGCTCAACCTCTTTGCTTATACCGGCGGGGCCAGCGTGGCCTGCGCCGCCGAAAAGGCCGCCGTCACCCATGTGGACGCGGCTAAGGGCATGGTAGCCTGGGCCAAGGATAACGCCGCCGCCAGCACAGTAGAGGGGATACGCTATTTTGTGGACGACTGCATCAAGCTGGTGGAGCGTGAAATACGCCGGGGCAGCAAGTATGACGGCATAATCATGGACCCGCCCTCCTATGGCCGGGGGCCCGGCGGCGAGGTCTGGAAGCTGGAGGACAGTCTTTACGCCTTTGTGGAGCGGGCGGCCCTGCTACTGTGCGACGATCCCTTGTTTTTTGTGCTCAATTCCTACACCACCGGCCTACAGGCCGGCGTACTTAAAAATATAATGAGCCTTACCCTGCCCGCCGGCAATATTACCGCCGACGAAATAGGCCTGCCCATAACGGCGTCGGGGCTTATCCTGCCCTGCGGCGCCACCGGGAGATGGCAGCGGGCGGAGTGAGGAATACGCGGCCGGCGTCCAATAACGGCCGGACAGGAAATCGGAGAAAAATATGTCCATTATCAAAGCTGAAGACCTTTCCTTTTCTTATGAGGCCGATGGGTCACGGGTAAAGGTCTTTGAAAATCTGAATGTTGAAATAGAAGAGGGAGAGTTTGTGGCGGTTTTGGGCCATAACGGCAGCGGCAAGTCCACCTTTGCCAAGCACCTTAACGCCATTCTCGTTCCCCAGAGCGGCCGCGTCACCGTCTGCGGAATAGATACCGCCGACGAGAGCAAAGTGTTTGAGCTGCGCAAAAACGTGGGCATGGTGTTCCAAAACCCGGACAACCAGATAGTCGCCACGGTTGTGGAGGAGGACGTAGCCTTTGGGCTGGAAAATCTGGGCGTTCCCAGGGACGAAATGCGCCGCCGCGTGGACGAGGCCCTTAAAACCGTGCGTATGTACGAATACCGCACCCACGCTCCGCACCTGCTCAGCGGCGGGCAGAAGCAGCGGGTCGCCATCGCCGGTATTCTGGCCATGGAGCCCCGGTGCATAGTGCTCGACGAGCCAACCGCCATGCTTGACCCCATAGGCCGGGACGAGGTCATGGAGACTATCCGCCGGCTAAACCGGGAAAAGGGCATCACCATCGTGCTGATAACCCACTATATGGACGAGGCCGTCAAGGCCGGCCGCTGCATTGTTATGGACAGGGGCAGGATAGTTATGGACGACAGCCCGGCCAATATTTTTCCAAAAGTGGAGGAAATGCGGGCCCTGGGCCTGGACGTGCCCCAGGCCACCGAGCTGGTCTGGGAGCTTAAACGCAGAGGGCTACGCATTGAAACCGGCGCCCTGCGCAGCGCCGAAGCGGTGAAAAGCATATTGAAGTTGCTTGCCTCCTGAAAACGAGTGATATACAATGATCGAACTGAAAAACATAACATATACATATAACCGTGACGAGCCCTCGGCTAGGGTGGCGCTGGACGGCGTAAGCCTGACCCTCGGGGACGGAGACTTTGTGGGCCTTATAGGTCATACCGGCAGCGGAAAGTCCACCCTTGTGCAGATAATCGCCGGGCTGCTGGCCCCGCCGTCGGGAACCGTGGCCGTAGACGGTACGGATTTTGCCGATTATAAGACCGCCGCCAGGGAGCTGCGCAAAAGGGTGGGGCTGGTGTTTCAGTACCCGGAGCATCAGCTCTTTGAGGAGACCGTATATAAGGACATCGCGTTCGGCCCGAAAAATCAAAAGCTGAGTGAAAGCGAGATCGACGCCCGGGTGCGCGAGGCTGCCCGCAGGGTAAATCTGGAGGACGAGCTTTTGGAAAAATCCCCCTTTGACCTTTCCGGCGGACAAAAGCGCCGGGTGGCAATTGCGGGCGTGGTGGCCATGAAGCCCGAAACGCTCATCCTTGACGAGCCTACGGCGGGCCTTGATCCCTACGGGAGGGACGAACTGCTGAACCTGCTAAAGGAGCTCCACGGCGACTGGTGCAGGACGATAGTGCTGGTATCCCACTCAATGGAGGACATAGCGCGGACGGTGAGCACCGCCGCCGTCATGAACGGCGGGCGCATGGTGATGCGCGGCCCGATAGACGAGATATTTTCCAAAGGGGACGAGCTGCGGAGCATGGGCCTCAACACCCCGCAAATATCGCGGATTGTGGACGGCCTGATAAAGGCCGGCGTGCCGCTGGAACACAATATCTTCACCGTTAAGGCCGCCGCCGACAGCATAGAAAAGTTAGTTAGGAGTAAGCAATAAATGCTGCGTGATATAACCCTTGGACAGTATTACAATACCGTGTCTCCCCTCCACGCCATGGACCCGAGGACGAAAATTTTGGGCGTTATATTCTATATGGCGGCCCTGTTTACGGCGGATTCCGTCTGGGAATACGCCGCCGTGGCGCTGTTCACCGCCGCCGTCATCAAGATATCCCGGGTGCCGCTGAGCTTTATAACCCGGGGCCTTAAGCCCATAGTCGTGATAATGGCTTTTACACTGATTCTCAATCTGTTCATGACCGGCGACGGGGAGGAACTTTTTCATCTGTGGATATTCCGCGTCACGGACAAAGGCGTGGTCCTTGCGGTGAAAATGGCCGTGCGGCTTGTGATGCTGGTAATGGGGACGTCGCTGCTGACGCTGACCACCTCGCCCATAGCCCTCACCGGGGGAATAGAAAAGCTGCTGTCGCCGCTCCGCAGGGTCGGCGTTCCGAGCCATGAAATAGCCATGATGATGAGTATTGCCCTGCGGTTTATCCCGACGCTCATGGAGGAGACCGATAAGATAATCAAGGCCCAGACGTCCCGCGGGGCGGACTTTGAGAGCGGCAGCCTCGTACAGCGGGTTCGGGCTATGATACCCATACTGGTGCCGCTGTTTGTGGGGGCTTTCCGCCGGGCGGACGAACTGGCGGTGGCCATGGAATGCCGCTGTTACAACGGCGGCGATGGGCGCACGTCGCTCCGTGAATTTAAGATGCGCCGGGTGGACGGGGCCGCCCTTGCCGGCTGTTTGACCTTGGCGGCCGTGCTGGCGGCTTTGAAGATACTGGGGGCGGTGAACGTGCTATGAGGCGAAAATACAAGCTCACCATCTCATTTGACGGCACTGATTACCACGGCTGGCAGCGCCAGCAAAACGGCATTACCGTTCAGGAGATAATGGAAGACGTCATGGAGAAAATCACCGGCGTTCCTACCCCGGTGACGGGCTGCTCCCGCACTGACGCCGGGGTGCACGCCGAGACGTTTGTGTGCAGCTTTTTTGCCGATACGACCATACCTGCCGAAAAGCTGCCCTTTGTGCTCAACACTTTGCTTCCGCCGGACATAAGGGCAAGGGGCTGCGCTGTTGCGCCAGACGATTTCAACGCCCGTTTCGACGCTGTGCGCAAAACCTATAAGTATCAGATTTTAAACGCTCCTTTCGGCGACCCTTTGCTTCGCAGGTATGCGTGGCACTATCCGGTGAGGCTGGATTTCGGCAAAATGGAAAAGGCCTGCGCCGTCATTCGCGGGGAAAGGGACTTTCGCTGCTTTATGGCTGCGGGCAGCGTTGTTAAAAATACCGTCCGCAATCTTTCGGAGCTCCGGGCCGAAAAGGCCGGCGACCTCATAACGGTAACCGCCACGTCCAACGGTTTTTTGTATAATATGGTGCGCATAATCGTGGGCACTCTGGTATATATTGGGAACGGAAAGCTGAGCCTTGACTGCCTGGCGGAGCTTTTGACCGCCGGCGACCGCCGGCTTTTGGGCATAACCGCCCCGCCGCAGGGACTGAGGCTGTGCAGCGTGGAGTATGAATTATGAAAAGAGAAACCGTAGCTTCCATAGTTAAAGCATTTATCGCCCTGGCCGTCATTGCGGCGCTGGCCTTTGTGATCGTTTATCAGAACAAGGACAAACAGCTTGGCGGCGAGGTGAGCGTATTGAAGAACGGCGAGGGCGCCTCCCGGCCTATCGAGGGTTATTCCGTGGGCCAGACGCTCCCCTTTGGAGATAAGGCCCTGCTGCTGACCACAAACACCTTTATGCTGCTTGACAAAAACGGCCGCGGGCAGATGCGGGAGGTCAGCTTTTCGGCGCCTCGGGCCCGGGCGGCCGGCAAGTATATAGCCGCCTATGACGGCGGGGGCAAAAACTTTGTCCTTTACAAAAACGACAGCGAGCTCTATGATATAAAGACGGAAGATGATATATCCGCCGCCACGGTCAATGAAAACGGTTATGCCGCCGTTGCCTGCCGCGAAGAGGGCGGCGGCACGTCTATCACCGTTTACAATGACAAGGGCAAGCCGTTTTACGTCTGGAACCTGAGCAGCGGCCAGTTTGTGGCAATGGACCTCAGCGCCGACAATACAAGGCTGTGCATATCGTCCATAAGCGACGACCCGGCGGAGCTGAGGGGCGAGATAACCGTTGTCCGTTTGGACAGCGAAGAAAAGTGCGCTTCCTGTGCAAAAGAGGACGAAGTGTATTTTGACGTGCGCATAAACCGGGATTACACGGTTATGGCTCTGGGCAGCGGGCAGCTTGACTATTACAACGCCGACGGAACTTTGCGCTGGAGCCTGCCCTATGACGGCAAAACTCTGCGCTGCGCCGACATAGATGACCCGGATATGGCTGTGCTGTGCTATGCTTCGGCTGATAGCAGATTTTTCGGCAGCTCCACTCAGGTAGAGGTGATAAACCGCTTGGGGGAGATAAGCGCCCAGGCGTCTTTCGACGGATTGTGTGAAAATTTAAGCGTCAACGGGGACAGTTTTGCCGCCTCGGCGGGGAAAAAGATATTTATTTACAATAGAAAGTGTGAGCTGGAAAACGAAATCAGTTCAAATTCAGCCGTTAAAAAAATGAGCCTGCTCAAAAACGGCTCTGCCTTTGTGCTCAGCGGCAGCGGCGGCAGTATAATAAACGGACGGGAGGCCCGTTAAATGGTAACGGATATTTTGACGGCGGCGGTTTTATTGGCCTTTGTATTTATTGGTTCAAAGCGCGGCGCCATGAAGATGCTGCTCAGCGCTTTGGGGCTCGTGGTGTCGATACTGGCGGGAATGTTTTTGTATCAGCCGGTGAGCGAGCTTTTGGCGGGCACGGGGCTTGAAGCTCGGCTGGCCGAAAAGCTTGGCGAGAATATGGACAGAATAACCGAGCTGCCCGGCATAATGCGAGACTTTATCGCCATGACCGGGGCCGACGACAAGCTGGCTTCCGCCGTGGCCGGCGCGGCGGTGGGGGCCCTGTGTTTTTTGTCGGTGGCAGTGCTGGTGCGCGTGTTGCTGCTGATACTTGGCGCGGTTATGGGGCTTGCGGCTTCGCTGCCGGTCATAAGGCAGGCAAACGGTCTTTTGGGCGGAATATTGGGCCTGCTCGAAGGGGCGGTGGCGCTGTTTGTTATCTTCGGCGTTGTGGCTTTGATTGAGGCTTTCGGCCATACCGGCCTTGCCGCCAAGATATTTGACGGCAGTCATATGGCCGCTCTGATTTACGACAACAATCCGCTGCTGGGCCTTGTGGCCGGATCGGCGGGATTGGTGAAGTGATGCTGAACCGCGGCGAAAATGTATCGTCCGCGGTTGTTGGCGCCGCAGAGAATATTTGATTAAAAAATTAATTTTGGTATTGACTTATAGAAAAAAATAGGGTATAATATTCAGGTGTATCGGGGTGTAGCGCAGTTTGGTAGCGTGCTTGGTTCGGGACCAAGAGGCCACGGGTTCAAGTCCCGTCACTCCGACCATAAAAGCACCGCAAAGGCGGTGCTTTTATTTTTTCGTGTCATATTTCGTGGCATATGCTGTTAAAATAGTCGTCAATTTTTTTATCAGTTTTCAGCCGTTCTTGTGTAAATGTATGCTGATAGACTCCTTTTAGTACACCGGGGCTGCTCCAACCGCCACGCTCCATTGCGTACTTATCGGGAATGCCAAGTCGCAGCATAACCGAAGCGTTGAGGTGGCGCAGATCATGAAATCTAATATGGGGCAAGCAGGCGTTTTTCAAGGCCTTCTGGAAACGTTTGTATATTTGTGAGAGCGACAGGGTTATTATAAAATCATCGGGTTCCTCATGGGGTTTGGCGTTGATGAGGTTCATTATATACTCAGGCACTGGAAGCTGACGGGCACTGTCATAAGTTTTGGTGGAGTTTTTGACGATGTCACCAGTATCTGTATTTACCTTGACGGTGTGAATGGTGACAATGTTCCCGGTAATGTCGCTGTATCGAAGTCCCCGTATTTCCGACATCCGCAAACTTAACCACATTGCGAACAGCACGGGCAGTTCGCATTCGGTCCCGACTACGGCCTTAAAAACATCCTCGGGTGGGGGAAGTTCCTTAAATTTCTTTTGCTGCTTGGGAAGTGTAACATTAAGCCGCTTGGACGGATTGTCGTAATAAATGACGGCGGTAATAAAACCATATATATTTTTAACGGTTTTCGGCGACAAGCTCTGACTTTTTTCATTTATGAACGCTTGAACGGTTTTTGAATCAATTGCATCAACGCTTTTCCCCTGCCAAGTATCAAAATAGTTTCTCAGTATCTGCTTATAGGACATCACGGTTGTAGGCGAAAGCACATTGCTTTTACTGTTAATATAGTCGTTTGCCGCATTTATAAACAGGCGACTATTCAGAGCGCTTCTATGTTCGTCCGCGTAAGCCGCCGCCTCGCGCTCGACACTGCGCTTATCCGCCCCGGTAAAGCTCTTATATTTCGGCTTGCCGTTTTCGTCCTTGCCGATATATGCGCGGACGCGCCATGACCCGCTGGGTAATCGTTTAGCTGTTGCCATAAAAAACACACTCCCAATAAAAATTTGTTTGACATTTGGGAGTGTACGTGATATAATCTACTTTGGATGGTAGATTGTACCACGGTACACTCCTATTTCTGCGGCTCCGATGTTCCAGCATCGGGCCGTTTTTTATCTTATTATTAAGTTTCGTCTTTTTTCTCCGGCGGCGTATTTTCGACAAACTTTTTTATCGCCTTTTCCGTGTCCTTAATTGTTTCGAGATACTCTTCCTCAACAGGGGACAGTACTTGAACTTGATATTTTCTGTATTCAGCAGTCGCCTTTTCCATAGCGTCCTTGTGGCTGACTTTTCCGGCATCGGGCAGAATGTTCTCGCCGGTTGCAGATAATATGGAATCCAACTGTTCTATGTAATCTTTCATATACATAGGATTTTTGCGCATCGCCTGTATTTCCGCAAAGTCAAAATATCCGGACACGAGATTGTTTAACACTTTTAATTCTTTTTCATCAAGATAATTCTTGGCAATTTTCGCTTCGGCAAGAGTAGGTAAATCGCCTTTAAAGCCTTTCATACCCATAAAAGGCTTATTCGCGTCGGCTCTATCGTAAATTACTTCCGCCGCGGTATGACCGTGAGCGGCATAATGCAACTTATTTTGTACGATTTTAAAGAATTGAACAGACATTTCGCTTTTCGGGTCATAGTCAACGCTCGTTGCATAAAGGTCGAGTACTTGACGATACAGTACTTTTTCAGATGAACGAATATCGCGAATACGGGCAATCAGTTCTTTCCAATATTGACCGCCACCGTAACCCTTTAAACGGTCGTCGTCCATTGTAAAGCCTTTGATCATATATTCTTTTAAGCGTTGTGTCGCCCAAATGCGGAAATGCGTAGCTATAACACTTCTGATACGATATCCTAATGAGATTATCATGTCAAGATTATAATATCGCATGTTGTATGTTTTTCCGTCGGCGGCAGTTGTTCGGAAATACCGAACAACTGAATTCTCGTCCAATTCACCATCTTCAAAAATATTTTTAATGTGCTCGCTTACGTTGGATTTGCTCGTCTGAAACAAATCTACTAACTGCGCTTGTGTAAGCCAAACCGTTTCGCTATCCATACGGACATCAATCTTTGTATCGCCGTTTTCAGACTGATAGATAATTATTTCGCCTTTCGGCATCTTGTCTTTGTTTTCCATATTTTGATATAGCCTTGCCTCTCAATTATGTTTTATTTTGAAAATTTACGCTCGGCGTTTGAATTTAAATATACATTCCATCTCGTGGCTCCGGTGTTGGCGCACCGGGGCCGTTTTTTTATTTGAATAAATCAAAAATGCTTTTTGAGGTCTTGTTATATATCTTGTTGTAGGCCGCTTTTTTCGGGTCCTTAATCCAGCCGGTGCCCTTCTTCCCATATCCGGGAAGAAGGGATTTTTTTATTGACCGTTTGAGTTTTCCTGTGGTACGCGCCTTCAGGGATTTTTTCAGCGAAGGGGTACGGATACCGAATTTCATTTTATCACTCCTTTATATTATAGTGGTCTATAATTCAAAGTAGCGCCTTGACGCGCTCGACAAGAAAATCTGACACGTTATATATATCATCAATACTGTCAAGGATGTACTTTTGATTTTCCCCTTTGCTGTCAGGAATGATTAAATAATTAATATTTTCCTTTAGGAATACCCGGCAAATCCAGCGGGTGACTTTTCCATCGAGCAAAACTCCAAAATAGCTGTGAGTATCCTTATATGTAATTCTGCTCACATCAACGTAGTTATGCAGGATAGACTTTATAATATAATAGCTTTGGATTTCTTCAACAGTTGTTTCTATTCCATCGGATTCGACTTCCGGAGACTCAGGCTGTTCATTAGCTGCAACGACGGGAGATTCATCAGGGGCAGGCTGGATTGTTGCAGTATCATTGGTTTGCAGGGCCGACTTCAAACGGTCGTTGACCAACTCGTTCATATACATACTTATTGACTTTTTTACAATGGGTTTGAATTTATCCACAATGTTTTGGGTCAATCTGCCCGAGTAAATTTCCGATGTAATCAATAGCTTCACAAAAGCGTCTGACGGTGAGGTTAATTCGTCCCGAAGAACGTGCTTAAACATACTGGTATACTTCAAGTCAGAGGCTGTATTTATGATATTGTCAACATCAAAGTTATCTTTTTTGAACTTTGATAGCTCAACGATATCACTGTCACGTAAGTCAAGAAGATTTACTTCCAAAAATGGACTCAGATCCATTTTGTTCGGTTCATCGAGATCGGTGAAGAAACGGTATAGAACACCATTAGTTAATATGGCAAATTTTGCTTTAGAAGTAGCAAAATAACGAAAAAGCTGAGAACTGTGCTTTTTTAGGCTTTCTGTAATGGCCTTCGCCTCAATAAGAATAATGGGTTCGTTATTTAATATTATTGCGTAATCGACCTTTTCACCCTTTTTTATTCCGACATCAGCCACATATTCAGGAACAAATTCCGATGGATTGAACACGTCATATCCTAATATCTGGAAAAAAGGCATAATAAGAGCGGTTTTTGTGGCCTCCTCGGTAGCGACGCTTTCCCTTAGTGTGGACACTCGGTTCACAAAATTTTTAATTTTTTCTTCAAACACTTTAATCTCTCCTTTGTATATTTAAATATATTATTCCATCTTTAATAACTAAGCCATTTTTGCAGTGTCTTGCTTATATTTTTCGCCTTTGAGCATCTGTTTCATTTCTCCGCGGATTTCAGCGCGGTCAATATCGTCAAGAGCCTCATACATTGCCATACTGCCGTCTTTGACAAAGATTGGCGGTTCTTTTTTTGCCTCATCTCCGACTTGATCTAAGGTCGCAATTCCAAGTTCAAGAAGTTTTATTATTGCTTTAGTCTGAGTGGGGAATTTGTTTCTGTGCCAAAAATCATTGATTTGTTGATACATTTCCTCTGACATGGTGACGGAAAATCTGGGTCGATTTGTTCCCATTATTTTTGCCTCCTTTTTTGTTTCTAAATACAATATACACCAACTCACCAAAAATGTCAAGAAAAATTTCACCACTTTTTCAAATTTTCTCTTGACATTTCACCACTGATGTGGTATTATGGGATTAGAAGTTCACCAATGGTGAAAAATATAATGAAAGAGGTGCATTTTATGAATGATTCCAAAAGAATGAGCATTTCCCTGACGGACGATATGGAACAGGCAATAGTCAATCTTAGAAAAACAGACAGATTTTGCCGGTCCTCGTACTCTGAAATCATTCGGGAATTGCTGCGAGCAGGTTTAAAGGCTATGGACATTGACCAAACAGAAAAAGCGTCATGACGAACGCACGACGCTTGGCACAAGCTACCAAAGGGGGTGAGGGCGGGATGAAGAAATTTTTTAAAGAGTATGGGCTTACGATTTTGTCATCAGCGATAACAGCATTTCTGACAGCTGTTGTAATATCGGTATTAGATTGTATGTGATAATAGTTGTAATGAAAGAGACAACTATCGGAAGGACAAAACTTTGGAGCAAAAAGCGGCGGGTATTTTCACGCTTTTGCCGGCGATAGTCCTGAAGGGCACGGACGCCGGGCTCGGCAATGCGATATATGCCGAGATGAGTGACGGTTATGTCACCGGCGTCGCTTATCCGTTGGGTGGTATCTTCGGCAATATAGCCCATATCATAAGCCAAAAAGCTTATGCGGGCATCTATGGACGGCGAATATTTTTTAAACTTTTTGTCAATCTGAGCGCGGCTCACCGATACGGAATTACCGATGTAGCCGAGAAGCTTGTAGTCAATGGCGGTTGGTTCCGACATGAAAATCACTCCCCTTTTTGTATTTCAATTTTATCATAGCATTAATCGGGAGAGGTGTCAAGGGAAGTCGTGATGAACGCACGACGCTTGGCACAAACCACCAAAGGGGGTGATGACGGGATGAAGTTTTTTAACTCGGCGGCCGAGCTTATTCGCCGCCAAAGCACTTTGTCTAAGATTAGCTTTGTGGTGGCGGTAATCGCACTCATAGTGTCGGTGGCGAAGGGTTAGAAAAAAGATTTTATAAAAGACGCTATGGATATAACGAGAGCCAGTAGTGCTATTAGATTATTTTTGAGCCATACAGAGATGGCGGATATGCGAGATTTGCGCAATTTCTTTCGATGGTTTATCCTCATCTGAGCATTGATAGCCGCTTTTTCCTTTTCTGTAAAATGTTCCGGATTAGCAATGGCCTCGTAAATAGTTTCTAGCGATATCTTGTTTTTGGACATTTAATACTTGCCTCCATTCGAGGTGAGTATAGCATTAATCGGACGTGAAGTCAAGACCAGCTATAAAAAGTCAATAGGAAAAACAAAAAAATTTTCATAACCCCAGGAAAATGAATAACACATTTTTT
>CANRHW010000009.1 GCA_947630525.1 uncultured Clostridia bacterium
CGGTCTCAGGAGCTTAAAGCTCATTTCTTTCGGCCCGCGGCCGCTTAACTTCCTGGCCTGCAACGCCCCCATATATCAGCTTTACAAGCTGGGCGTCGAGATTGAAGAAAACTCCGAGCTCGACCTCTTCGAGGCTTTCAATAAGCACGCCGGAGACAGCCGTATCCCCGAGGTCATGGCCGACATGGAAAAGGAGCTAGGCGCGGGCAATCTCAAACCCGAGGTGCTGCCCAAGCTGGCCCAGTACGAGCTTACCCTCCTGGATTGGATAGAGGAGCATAAGGGCTCCAAGGAATACGTGGCCATCGCCGGCAAGTGCTGGCCCGCTTTCCAGACGCAGTTCGGCTTTGTGCCCTGTTACGTCAACAGCCGCCTCACCGGCCGGGGCATACCGGTATCCTGCGAGGTGGATATCTACGGCGCTCTCAGCGAGTACATAGGCGCCTGCGTCAGCGAGGACGCCGTCACCCTCCTTGACATCAACAATTCCGTGCCCGCCGATATGTTCAAGGCCGATATCGAGGGCAAGTTCCCATACACGCACAAGGATACCTTTATGGGCTTCCACTGCGGCAACACCTGCTCTTCCAAGCTGGCGGCCTGCTCTATGAAGTATCAAAAGATAATGGCCCGCAGCCTGCCCATCGAGGTCACCAACGGCACTCTTGAGGGCGACATCGCCCCCGGCGACATAACCTTCTTCCGTCTTCAGTCCACCGCGGACGCCAAGCTCAGGGGCTATATCGCCAACGGCGAGATACTGCCCGTGGCCACCCGCTCTTTCGGCGGCATAGGCGTGTTCGCCATTCCCGAAATGGGCCGGTTCTACCGCCATGTGCTCATCGAAAAGAACTTCCCCCATCACGGCGCCGTGGCCTTTGGCCATCACGGCAAGGCCCTTTACGAGGTGTTCAAGTATGTGGGCGTGCCCGTTGAGGAAATAGGCTTCAACCAGCCCAAGGGAATGCTTTACAAAACCGAAAACCCCTTTAAGTAAGGAGATAAAAGACCATGCTCGAACAACTGAAAGAAGCGGTGCTCCAGGCAAATCTGGAGCTGCCGAAGAAAAATCTCGTCACCTACACCTGGGGCAACGTCAGCGGCATCGACCGTGAAAAGGGTCTTGTGGTAATAAAGCCCAGCGGCGTGCCCTACGAGGAGCTTAAGGCCGAAGATATGGTGGTGCTGGACCTTGACGGCAATATCGTCGAGGGCAGCCTCCGCCCCTCCAGCGACACCCCCACGCACATCGCTCTTTACAAGGAATATCCCGCCCTGGGGGGCGTGGTGCACACCCATTCCCGCTACGCCACTATCTGGGCTCAGGCGGGCAAGAGCATCCCGCCGCTGGGCACCACCCACGCCGACTACTTTTATGGGCCCATACCCTGCACCCGTCCCCTCACAAAAGAGGAGATAGAGGGCGAATATGAGCTCAATACCGGCAAGGTGATAATCGAGACCTTTAACGGCGCCGGCATCAATCCCGTTTACGTGCCCGGTGTGGTGGTACAGAGCCACGGCCCCTTTGCCTGGGGCAAGGACCCCGCCGAGGCCGTACACAACGCCGTCGTAATGGAAGAGGTGGGCATGATGGCTCTTAACACCAAGCTCCTTAATCCCTCGATACCGGATGTTGACGCATATCTGCTGGACAAGCACTTCATGCGCAAGCATGGCCCCGGCGCTTATTACGGCCAAAGTAAGTGAGGCGCGCCATGGTTTATACGTATAAGACAAAGGGAACCTGTTCCCGGAATATAGTGGTAGACATCGACGACAACAGCCATGTTATAAAAAGCGTGACGTTTCAGGGCGGCTGCAACGGCAATACCCAAGGCGTCGCCAGGCTGGCTCAGGGCCGCAGGGCCGAGGAAATAATAGGCGCACTGCGCGGCATAGACTGCAACGGACGCGGCACCTCCTGCCCGGATCAGCTTGCCCATGCTCTGGAGGAAGCGCTGGCTTTATAAATCCGCAAAAGGCAAGTCGTGGGAGCAGGGATTAGTATAGCACAGGGTTCGACTCCCCTGTGCTATAAGCGATCCCTGCTCCTTTCTTTAATAAAAAAGCGCCCATGCAGGGCATAAAAAAAGGAGGATACCTATGAAAAAGCTCACCCAAAGGCTGATATCGGTTCTGACCGCGGCAATTATGGCCGCGACCGCCCTGCCCGCCTCCGCTTCGGCGGCCGCGCCCGACGAGGCCGCCGAGACGGAACGGCTCATTGAGCTGGTAAACGATTACTGGATAAACGGCCATCAGACGCCCGGCGGTTACAACTGGGACGACGCGACCTACTTTGTGGGCAACACCCAGGCCTATCTCATCACCGGCGTGGAGGCCTATCGGGAATACGCCGTGAGCATGGGCGACAAAAACCACTGGATGGGCCATATCGGATGGGACAGCGGCTCCTGGACCAACAGCGGGGTCTTTCACGCCGACAATCAGACCTGCTTCCAAACCTATCTTGACCTGTACTTCCTTGACGGGGATGAAAGCAAAATCAGCCGGGTCAAGCAGGTGTACGACGCACAGACCGCGGCCGAGCCGTCGGACTGGTGGTGGTGGTGCGACGCGGTGTTCATGGCAATGCCCGCTATGAGCCGGCTTTACCGCGCAACAGGCAATTCGGTTTACGCGGACAAGCTTTACGACTACTTTGCCGACTGCCGCCGCAATCTCTACGATACCGAATATCACTTGTTTTTCAGGGACGGCGGCTATCTTAGCAGCCGCGTGGAGGGCATGAAAAATTTCTGGTCAAGGGGCAATGGCTGGGTGCTGGCCGCTCTGGCGCAGGTGCTCAGGGATATGCCCGAAAACTGGGAGCACTACGAGGATTTGCTCACTACTTATCGGGAAATGGCCGCCGGGGCGGCGGCCTGTATGAAGGATGACGGCCAGGGCAATAAATACTGGACCCAGTCCATGCTGCCCACTTATCCCGTAGCCGACTACAATCCGCTGGGCTACGAGACCAGCGGCACCGCCTTTATGACCTATGCCCTTATGTACGGCATAAACGCCGGTCTGCTTGACGCGGACACTTATCTGCCCTACGCCATGGGCGGGATAAATTACCTTAAAAATATTGCCATTCAGCCCAATGGCCTTGTGGGTTACGCTCAGGAGATAGGGGCGGCGGCCACGGTCGCCACGGCCAAAAGCACCACGCAGAATTTCGCCGTGGGCGCAACGCTGCTGGCCCTGTGCGAGCTGTACAAATATCAGGGCGGCCTTAGCTATGCCGGCGACCTGCTGCCTTACCTGACCTGGCGGCTCAACAGTACCGCCGTTATGCAGGTGGGCAGCGGCAATATATTCTGCGGCGGCAAGGTCTTTCCCGCTCCGGCCCCGGTTGAGGCCGGCGGCGTATGGCTGCCCCTGCGGGCTTTGGCCGAGGCTATGGGCTATACCGTGGAGTGGGACGACGGCGGCTACGCCTCCGTGGCCAAGGAAGGCCGCTGCTTTACCGTCACTCCCGGCGCGGCGGCGGTCAGGATAAACGGCGTTCGCACCGAGCTCCCGGCGGCTCCGTTTGAGAGCGGCGGGGTGATCTACCTTACGGCGGAGTCCGCGGCCACGGTCTTTGATATGACCCTCCAACACAGCGGCAATATGATATACCTGGGCCGTAAGCTGCAAAATCTGCTGCCCTGCGAGGCCGGGGCCGAAAGCGTGCTGCTAAACATACTGTCCTCCGGCGTCCTGCCCCAGCGCCCCGCCCAAAAAGAAAAGGGCTTCAATATTCCATCCTATGACGGCCAATACATTGTCAGCGGCCCCTCCGTCGGCTCCGATACGGCGGCGCTGCCCGTTGAGCTTGAAATAGATATGACCGGCGCTCTGCCGATAACCAGCGTTTCGGCCTTTTCAGTGCCGCAGCCGGAAAATCCGCCCGCAAGCGCTTTCGACGGCGACCTGTACACCCGCTTTGCCTCCACGGAGTTTGACGCTATCTTTGACCTTGGTCAGCTTTCTCATGTTTCGGACATAGCGCTGTCTTTCTGGAAGTATGACGAGCGCACCACCTCTTACGCGCTGTCCGTCAGCGCCGACGGAGAAAATTACACCGCGATTTTCGACGGCAAGAGCGTTCAGGGCAACGCCTTTGACCGCCACAGCATCAACGCGGATATACGTTATATTCGGGTAGTCGGCTACGGCAATTCTCAGGGCGGCAACTGGACCAGCCTGTTGGAGATAGTGCCTTTTGGATAATCCAAAGCTCTTTTTACGGTTCTATTTGGGCCTCCGCTTCGGCGAGGAGGCGCTCCGTGTCGGCGCCCAGTATGTCAAGCCCTTGGGCTGATATGAACCGCTTTTCCTTTATCCCGTAAAATTCCCCGGCCAGCGCGCTAACATATTCAAAGCCGAAATTGTGCGTTATCGGCCCGCCCGAGGTGGTCACGTAGTAGAGCTTATCCGCCCGGCAAAGGCCCTGGGGAACGCCCTCGTCCGTGTAGCGAAAGGTCACCCCGCAGACAGTGACGTTTTCGAGATATATTTTCAGCAGCGCCGGAAAAGTCAGGTCCCAATAGGGCGCGGCAATAACTATTGTGTCCGCGTTGGCAAAGTCCCTCGCGCAGCCAAGCTCGGGGGCGTCGAGCTCGCCAGCCGCCAACAGCTCGTCACGGCGGCTGAGCGAGCTTTCGTCAAGGGGCCGCAGACCGCCGAGGTCCGGGCGCACCTCGCTCACCTCGCCGTCAAGCCTGTCAAGGAGACGCCGGGCCAAAGCGGCGGTGCGTGAATCCTTGCGCACGCAGGTGTTTACAAACAGTATTTTTTTCATAATAAATTCCCCCTCTTTTTTATTTTAACATAAACGGGCCGGTAATGTAAATCATTTTGCGGCAAATAAATTACAGTTTGCGCCGGAAACCTATTTTCCAAAGCGGGGCCGAGCCCATATATTTCGTGATTTTTTTGCGCCAAAGTCTTGACTTTTACCGGGCGCTGTGGTAAAATACAATATGCTTAAAAATGGATGTGCGATCGTAGCTCAGTTGGATAGAGCGTTGGACTCCGACTCCAAAGGCCAGAGGTTCGAATCCTCCCGGTCGCACCAGCGCGTCGTCGCAAGCCTCACTTCGCTTGCGGCGACTTTTTATGCTTCGCAAAAAAGTCGTCGTTTGGCTCGTTCGGCTGCTCCTCCTTTTCCCCACAAAGCCTACGGCTTTGCGGGGGCCCCGAATACGACGCTTTTTCTTACGAAAAAGGTCGTCGCACGAGAGCTTGCCCCTCCTTTATCGCGAAAGGTCACGCTCCGCTGTTCCTCCTTTTCTCTGCAAAGCCAAAATGGGCAGTAAAAGAGCGCTGACCTTTGTCAGCGCTCTTTTACTGCAATTCTTCTTTATTTTATCATGGAAGCAACTTCGTCGGCGAAGTTCTCTTCCTTTTTCTCAATACCCTCGCCCTTTTCAAGACGGATAAAGTCAACTATTTCGATGGTAGTGCCAAGAGCCTTGGCGGTCTCGTTGGTATACTGGGTCACGCTCTTGTCCTGGTCCTTAATAAAGGGCTGCTCTACAAGGCAAAGCTCCTTATAGCGCTTATTCAGGCGGCCGGCCACCATTTTTTCGGCTATGGCCTCGGGCTTGCCCTCGTTCATGGCCTGAGCCTTGAATATTTCGGTCTCCTTGGCAATAACGTCGGCGGGAACGTCGGCTATCTTGGTGTAGGAGGGATAAGCGGCGGCAACCTGCATGGCGATATCCTTTGCGTAAGCCTTGAAAGCCTCGCTGCCGGCAACGGCCTCGTCGCCCACGTTGAACTTAACGAGAACGCCTATTCTGCCCTCGCCGTGGATATAGCCCTCAAGTACGCCCTCAAAGCGGCCAAAGCGGCGGATGTTCATGTTTTCGCCGATGGTGGCGATCTTTTCTTTCAGCGCCAGCTCCACGGTCTGACCGGGATTGGCGGCAAAATCGGAAGCCAGCAGAGCGTCTACGTCGGCGGGATTGTCGGCGATTATCTGCTTGGCAACGTTGTTTACAAAGGTGCGGAACTCGGCGTTCTTACCAACGAAGTCGGTCTCGCTGTTTACCTCGACAACGGCGCCAACGTTACCGTCTATAACTACGTCAACTATACCCTCGGCGGCTACGCGGCCGGCCTTTTTCTCGGCTTTGGCAAGGCCCTTTTCACGCAGGAAGTCAACGGCCTTTTCCTTGTCGCCGCCGCATTCTACAAGCGCTTTTTTGCAGTCCATCATTCCGCAGCCGGTCATTTCTCTCAATTCTTTTACGTCCTGAGCTGTAAAGTTCATGATTATTTCCTCCTAATTTACAGGGTGATGTCTATTTCTTCGCCGGCTTCCTCGGCGGCGGCGCCGGTCTTGCCCTCCTTGCCTTCCATAACGGCGTTGGCAATGGTGGAGGCTACCAGCTTAACGGCGCGGATGGCGTCATCGTTGCCGGGGATAACGTAATCCACGTCCTCGGGATCGCAGTTGGTATCAACTATAGCCACAATGGGAATGTGCAGCTTTTTCGCTTCGGAAATAGCTATCCTCTCTTTGCGGGGGTCAACAATGAAGATCGCCGCGGGGGCCTTCTTCATATGCTTGATGCCGCCAAGGTATTTTTCCAGCTTATCCATCTCGCCGCGAAGGCCGATGACCTCTTTCTTGGGCAGAAGGTCAAAGGTGCCGTCCTCCTCCATCTTGTGGAGCTGAGCCAGGCGCTTGATGCGCTGCTCAATGGTCTTGAAGTTAGTGAGCATGCCACCCAGCCAACGGGCGTCAACATAGTGCATACCCACGCGCTGAGCCTCCTCGCGGATGGTCTCCTGGGCCTGCTTCTTTGTGCCTACAAAGAGGATCTCGCCGCCGTCGGCAGCCACCTGACGGACAAAGGCATAAGCCTCCTCGATTTTTTTAACGGTCTTCTGCAAATCGATAATGTAGATACCGTTGCGCTCGGTGAAGATGTACTCCGCCATCTTGGGGTTCCATCTTCTGGTCTGGTGGCCGAAGTGAACGCCGGCCTCCAGAAGCTGCTTCATAGTGATTACTGACATGAAAAACACCTCCAATTATTTCAGTTTGTCCGATCCGGGCCATGTCAATCCCAAACCGGCCTCCACCACCGTCTACGCCGGGCCAACCGCCTTTTGGCGGCACAGGGCCGTGGCTCAGATGATGTGTGTAGTCGCACGGAACTTTTCCATGCCGAAGTATTATATCACAGTTTATTTGAAAATGCAAGAGTTTTTTTAAAAATTTTGCCACAAACCCGACATGGCGGCTTCCGTTGTCTACAAGGCCGCTTCGGGTTCCTGCTGTTCGCCGATATTGCTGAGTTTAGTCAGGTCGTCCAGACTTTCGCACACAAAAGCCCGCACCTTGGAGCCCGCCCCGGCGGAAAGTCCCCCGCCAAAGGTCACCGTCTGGCCCTTGGCCATGGCCGCCTTCATATATGCCATCTCGGAGAGCTCATCGCCGTCATAGACCGCTATCACGATAACGTCCTCGCCGTCACGGTCGGTCAGCTTGGTCACGGTCATCTCGGCATAGAACCGGCCGCCGTCCGCGGGCACGTCCCCCTCGGTGAGCTCAACGGCGTAAACGCCGTCCAAGGGAACGGCGACCTCAACCGTGGCCTGGGCCGAAATTCCGCCGTCAACGGTAACGGCGGTTATTGTCGCCTTGCCTTCGCCGACGGCGGTGACCACGCCGTTTTTGACGGTGGCGGCCGCCTCGTTGTCGGAGGACCATTTCACTCGCTTGTAGGACGCCGCCTCCGGCAATACGGAGGCCGTGAGGGCGGCCGTTTCGCCGGGCTTCATGGAAAGCCGGGCCGGACTTAGTTCAAGCCCGGTGGGCATCACCGGGGCAAAGCTTGCGTCGGTCATGGGGTATTGCCTTACAAACTCCACGGAGCTGAAATAGGTGTCGTCGGGATCAAGTCTGTGATTTTTAAAATCCCCGGCGCTTTTAAGGAAGTATTCATACGGACGGCCGTTCTGAACCGAGGTGCGGTCCCAGGTGGTATCGGCATAGTAGTATTTTTCTCCAAGCCTAACTATATTCCAGCCGTGGCGCTCGCTATAGCCGTAGCCTGAAATGTAGCGGCAGTCCACGCCCTCCTCCAGCATAAGCCTGTAAAACAAAGTGGCGTACCCCTGGCAAACGCATTTGTGGTCGATTATGGCGGCATAGGCCGAATGTATCACCGGCAGACCGTCGGCGCTGTGGTCGTAGTCGATATTGGCGCATATCCAGTCATAGACCGAACGTATTTTGTAGTAGTCGTCCCTGCCGTCCAGGTCGAGCTCCTCTAACAGCGAGGCGACGGCGGCGTCTACCTTATCTTCCATTTCCCTTGTGGAAAAATACGGTACGCCGTAGGTAAAGTCAATGGCGGCGATATTGCCCGTTTCGGAAGGCGTCAGGTTTTTGCCGCCAAAGTCTATCTGCCCGGCTATTTGACGGGAGAGATAGTCGCCCTCGGTGGGCTCGCCGGTGTGTTCCTCGGCCCAGGCGAAGAGGTCTTTACACAGGTCCATAACGTCATATACGCCGTCGTCAAAGCTTGAATCGTTGATTTCCTCTTGGGACGGGGCCGGCAGATCGATGCCGGACACGCTTATGGTTATCGGTTCATAAGCGATCGGTTTGCCGCTGTCGTCAACGTTGCGGCCCTCGCGGTTTTTTAGCCTTTCCCTGAGCTGGCCGATGAACTCGGCATAGGTCTCGCGGTCATTGTCCTGGGCCTGGAGATAGACCCTTGGCGTAGGCCGGAGAGGCGCGCCCTCGTATTGATAGGCAACGGCGGTGAAGAACGGCTCCTCGTCGGCCAGGGCGGATATTTCCCCGGCAAAGACCACGAAAAGCGCCGCGATAGCGATAAGCGCGGCTTTTATTTTTAATTTCACAAAACGACCTCCCTAATTGCCCGTTGGCTCGGCCGCCGGGCCGGCAACATCGGGCTGTGTTAAATAAAATTGTATTTTTATCTTACCATAAAAATCTCTCATTGTAAACAGTATTTTTTCGGTTTAGGCAAAATTATTAATTTGTTGACAAATTTTATGCAAAATTTAAAAAAATTGTTGACAAATCCCGGGCAGAATTGTATAATTATTAATATAGACAAAATTATGTGTAATTAAAAAAGGAGGATATTTATGAATTACTTTCTTAACGCTATGAAGAATTATGCGAACTTCAAGGGCAGGACAGCAAGGAAGGACCTTTGGATTTATCTGCTGATAACCCTTGCCGTTTCCGCGGTGGGCATCCTTATTGCCATTGCCGTTACCGGGGGGCTCGGCCAGACCAGCGCCCTTGACACCCCCTGGGGTATGTCGCCCATGGCATTTGGCGTTTCGGCGGCTATTATTCTGGTGTTCATCTGCCCCACAATAGCCATCATCGTACGCAGGCTCCACGATACGGGTCACAGCGCTCTGTGGATATCGTTCCTCATTGCTTTCCTGATCTGCTGCTGGTTCGCGGCTTCGCTTGGCAAGGAGGCCGACAGCGGCGTTTTTGAGATAGCTTCTTTCATCTTCGGTTTCCTGTCGTTTATACTTTTTGTTACCAACTTTATACTCATACTCTGCGCCGACAGCGAGCCGAGGGAAAATCAGTATGGCCCCGACCCCAAGAAGGTTCAGACCAAATAAAGCCTTGGGACTGCAAAAAATGGCGCAGACCGGCGTCGTCACAAGCTCGGTATCGCGGGTTTAGATTTGAAAAATCTAAACCCGGCTTACCTTGCTGTGACTCCTTTTCCCCACAAAATCGGCTTCGCCGTTTTGCGGGGGCCCCATTATGGTTGAAAGTCTTAATTTAAGGCAAATATGTAATCATTCAATGAAAATAAAATAGTAAATCAAATTAATGTAGAAAATTCGCTCTTACGAGCGAATTTTCTCATTTTATGCCCTTGAACTATGAACGAAAATCACCACTCGGCGGCGTCGGGGCAAAGCCCGTCTTTGCTCCGACCTTTTTTCTTGCGAAAAAGGTTGTCGCACGAGAGCTTGCCCCTCCTTTTTCGCAAAAGGTCACGCTGCGCTCCGGCTATTCGGGTGGTTAAGCCGCCCTCATAACGCCTCCGCTTGCTACCAACCTTTTGCGATTTTGTGGCGACGCCGGTCTGCGCCATTTTTTTACAGCCCCCCTGTTTTTTTGTTGACAAAATGTACATTTTGCGCTACAATATATATACAAAAATTATTGTAAAGGAAGAATTTGCATGAGCGAATGTTCACACAACTGCTCCACCTGCGGTGAAAACTGCGAAAAACGCGACCCTCAAAGCCTTATAGAGCCTTCCAACAGCCTGTCGCAGATAAAAAAGGTCATTGCCGTTGTCAGCGGCAAGGGCGGCGTGGGCAAATCCTCGGTGACGTCTATGCTGGCGGTGCTCGCCCGGCGCAGGGGCTATGAGACCGCGGTGCTTGACGCGGATATAACCGGCCCATCCATACCCCGGGCCTTTGGCGTTACGGCCAGGGCGCAGAGCGGCGACGACGGCATCTATCCCGTGGCCTCCGCTTCGGGCATAAAGATAATGTCCCTCAATCTCCTTATCGACGACCCGTCTAAGCCCGTTATCTGGCGCGGCCCGGTGATCGCCGGCGCGGTCAAGCAGTTCTGGACCGACGTGGTTTGGGGCGACGTGGACTATATGTTTGTAGATATGCCTCCCGGAACGGGGGACGTGCCCCTGACGGTGTTCCAGTCTTTGCCGGTGGACGGAATAATAGTTGTCACGTCCCCGCAGGAGCTGGTCTCCATGATAGTCGGCAAGGCCGTCCAAATGGCGGAGATAATGAACATCCCCATTTTGGGCGTGGTTGAAAATTATTCCTATTACAAATGCCCCGACTGCGGCGGCGAGCACAGCATATTTGGCCCCAGCCGTCTCGAAGCGGCGGCGGAAGCCGCCGGCGTGACCGCCAAGGTGCGGCTGCCCATAGACCCGGCGTTCGCCGGCCTTTGCGACCGCGGCCGGGTGGAGGACTGCGACCCTGCCCTGCTTGAACCTATATTCGACGCGGCGACTAAATAATGCGCCGTAGGGGCGGCCATTGGTCGTCCGCCATCAAACGTTTACGGCTGCAATTGTGAACTTTATTACGAAAAGCATATTCACAAAATCATATAAATGATACCGTAAATCTGTGTAAGCGGACGGCCAATGGTCGCCCCTACGGTACCAAAGCTATTTTATCAGCACTTTAAAAGGCCCCCTTGCGGGGGCCTTTTGTTGTACCATTATATTACCAGACGGCCTCGTCACCGGCAGCAGGGTCGGTAACTATCTGCTCATTATCCCCCTTGGGGAACTCCATGCTGGCGGTTATGTCGTCCATTACGGTCTGCGCCGCAGACAGGCCGCGAACCTCTATTTCGGGAAAAACAAAGCTTTTCACGGTATTTTCCTCCTTTTTATTTAAAGCACGTCTTCCGCGTCCGGAACGTAGGTTATGTCGCCGCTCTCGGTCTCGGCGGCCTCGGTGGAAACGTATTCTATATCCACCGATTCAAGAGACAGGGCCTCGGCAAACTGAGTGGTTACGGTGTCGTCTATGCCAAGCTCTTTGGCCTTGTCCTGAAGCGTACCGTCCTCATTGTAAAGCGTGGACAGGATTGTGTCAAGAAGGGGGAACTTATCGACGGATTTATCGTTCATGTTCCGCTTCACAAAGCTGATTATTTCGTTCGCCGCTTTGAGCCGGGCCTCGGGTATCTTAGTGCCTTCGGCGGACATGATGCTGTCGACCAGCGCGCCGTAAAGCGACGTACCAATCCCGACGCTGGGCAGAGTAATTCCGTTGGAAAGATGCAGATCCGGGTCAACAAAGTAAACACGGGCGCAGTTATTGTTTGAAATGCCGCTGATGGTGACGCGGTACCGGCCGTCCTTTGAAGCGGGAATTGGGTCGATTTTTTTAGCGGCTTCATAATACTTATCGGAGTCGATGTCGGTATAGTTGCCGTCGGCGTCGGGCTGAGCCGCGCCGCAGATGAAGCCTACGCGCTCCAAGGCGTCGATATCGCCCACAATTTCGATGTCATTGGCAATACCGAAGGACGCGGAATTTTCTCCGTCAATTATGCGCAGCGTGGGATGCACGGTCACGCCGAAAGCGCGGAAGCTGTCGACGGCAAACAGGTCGGCCGCAACGCCATTGCCGCCGCGGACGTTGACCCAGGCGATGGCCCCCTCGGTCTTGTCGCGGTAGGGATAATTCTCGGCGATAGTGACAAACTCTTCGCCGCCGGCGGCGCGGACATACAGGCAGTATGTCTTGTCATAAGCGGAAGCGGTTACGACCACGTCGTAAGCCTTGCCCGCCTCGACGGTGAACTCATTGTCGGCACGGAAGCCTACAAAGCCGTTAGAGCTGCCCGCATCAGGAGTGCCGTCGAAGGCCTCAAACTTACCCTTGTCGGTGGTGTGGAAGCCTATGTTGTATTTGCCCCAGCCGTCGAGACTGAGCTCGTTTGGCCCCAGCGCCACGGTGGAGTCGGAGATGGTCTTGGGGATAAAGGTCATATAGAAAGCCATATATTCATCAACAGGCGTGAACGGATGCGTGGCCCAGTCGCTGGTGGAGTGCCACAGGGGCCCGCCGGCCTTGACAAGGACGTTAAATTCCTTGGTCACGGGCTCCAGACCGGCCAGCGTCAGGGTGGCGGTGAGCGTTACCGCTACGTCCTCTCCGCCAAAGGCGGGGCGGGTCACCTTGCCGTCCGTGGCAACGACCTCGCTGTTGCTGCTGGTCCAGGTTATTTCGCTGCCGTTGATTCCGGCGGTGGGAAGCACAAGGTCCTCTCTGACCTCGGCCGGAAGCGTAAGGGCGGCTTCGTCGACTTCGAGCAGATCGCCGAGGCCGACGCTGGTTTCAACATCCTTGGCTATCTCGTCGGGGCTCAGCGCCCGGTCATAGAGGAGGATATTGTCAAAGCTGCCCGCCACGTATTTGTCAGCGGAGAAGAAAGACTTGCCCAAATAAGCCACAAGGTCATTCATGCCCAAATGGGAGGTGGTGAATTTGTCGCCGGCGAGGTCGCTGTCGCCCACGCGGGCGTCAGTATTTTCGGCTACGAGCTTGCCGTCGCGGTATATTGCCAGATAACCGGGCTTGACCACAAGGGCTATCCTCGCCCACTGATTGTCGAGGCCCGTCCCCGCGTGGGCGTTGCGCTCATGCTGATAGCCGTAGACCGTCTCGGAGAGATCGAGAGCGTTCTTCCTTGCGCGGAAGTACATATACTGATTTTTGCCGTCGCCCTGACCCAGAGCGAAATCAAAGAAGTTGCCGTCCATGCTGCTCTTGATGTCCATGAGCAGGGTGAAGGTGTTCTTGCGGTCAAAGAGGTTTGCGGGGAACTGATAGTAGCCGTTTTTGCCGTCAAGGCTGAGAACCTTGCTGTTCTTTTCGGCGTCCTGAACCAGGGAAGCGCCGCCGTTGAGCGTACCTCTGGTGGTATCGCCCTCAAAGTACTCGGCAAATATGGGCTTGCTGCCGTCCTCGCCCACAGGCGCGGGGCCGTAAGCCTCCATAAGGGCGTCGTATTCCTTCTGGGTAATGGGGATCATGCCGCCGTGCTTGGAGCCGGTAGGCATGGATACCGCCTCCGTGGCCTGCGTAAACTTGCCGCTGGCGATATTGTCAGTCAGATAAGGCATATAAACGCTGTAATTGTCTATGCAAAGGGCGTACTGGTTGGTGCCGTTTACCTTGTATATAGCGGGGCCCTCGCCGCCGATGGGCTTGAAATCCGTGACCTCTTTATAGGGGCCGGCCGCGTGGTCGCTGACCATCATCCGAACCTCGCTGTTGTACTTTTTGTAGAACTGATAATACTTGTTGTCGTCGGCCCGGATTATGGTGGAGTCGATGGCGTTCTGCCGCTTGCCGTTCTCCTCCGGGGCCACAAATATTTCGGGTTCGCTGAAAGAGTAGAAGTCCCGGGTGCGGGTCACATAGACCGTGTCCACCTGTTCGCCGGTCTCGGCGTAAAGCTTAAGGTCCTTGCCGGAGGCATAAACCAGATATTCGCCGGTGTCCACGTCATAAACGGACTCCGGAGCCCAGGCGCAGCCGATGTCGTCGTTGGCGAACTTGACCATTCTCTGCTTGCCCCAGTGTACAAGGTCCTCCGAGGCCCATACCATCAAATATTTGCTACCATTGAGGCTCCAGGGGCCCCAGCCCTGACCGTCCTGCGTGTTCAGGTCGGTGGCGAGGAGATAGAACTTGTCGCCGTAGCGGCTGCGGATTATGTAGGGGTCGCGCAGGCTCTTAGTGCCCATTGTGGACGTTATAACCGGCCAGTTGCCGTTAAGGTCGGTCCAATTGTAGCCGTCAAGGCTGGTGGCGAAGTGTATCGCCAGCCGCTCGGGCTCTTTGTTGACCTCGCCTCGGAAATAGGCGTAAAGGTAAGCAACCTTTTTGTCGTCCTCATTGCTCTTGGCCTTTACCGTGAGGTCGTAGGACTTTGTATATTCCTGCCCGGCGTAGGTGAATTTGTAGCTGACGGTCACGTTTTCATCCGTCTCGCCGCGGGTGACGTAACCGGCGGGGATAGAATAGCCCTCGCCGTTGGGCGTGGCCTCGTCGGTGACAACGGCGGTGTTGGAAGAAGTCCACTCCACCTTGATGCCGCCGACGTTTTCCGCCATGGTAACCGAATCCAAGATGTTGTCGGTATCGTTTATCTCAAGCGCGGCCTGTACGTCCGCCAGGGGGATAGCCTTTACGGTCAGCTCATAGGCGGCGGTGTCGGTTTCGCCTATGTCGTTGGTTATAGTGGCCGTAAGGGTGACTTTTTTGTCAACGTCGCTGCGGAGGGCAATCTCGCCTTTGTCGGTCATTATTCCGGCGTCGGAGGTGGCCCACTCGATTTTTGCGCCCTTGTACTGGGTCGGCAGCTCAACGTCCTCGGTGACATTGTTTATGACCGAACCGAAGCTGGCTTCGATGGCGGCCTTTACGTCGTCGATGGGCGTACGGAACTCGGCCAGCTCTACGATGTCGGCGGCGGTCAGGGCCCTGTCATAAATGCGCAGCTCGTCTATGCCGCCCACAAAGTCCTCGCCATTGCCCCAGTTGCCCCGGCCAAGCTGGATATATGAGTCTGTGCCGAACAAATCGGCAAGCTTGGACTTGCTCTCGGCCTGGGCCGCGAGCTTGCCGTTCACATAAAGCTCGGATTTTTCGTCGGTCAGGACGATGGCGATATGCTTCCAATCCGCAATCCTGTCGGCCCTGAGCGTCGACGACGTTTCGGCCTTGCGGTTGCCCACATAGCGTTCAAGGCGAAAGTCGTCGTTGTCGTATAAGCCGATGTAATTTTCGTCTTTTTCGTAATCGGGAGCGGTGGTCTTCGGCGCGATGAACAGGGGCCAGCGGCCGTCGTCGCGCTTTTCAAAAAACGCGATGGTCACGGCGGACTTGCCCACCAAAAGATTGTTTTTGCCGTCGGCGCTTGTCACCGTCAGGTAATTCCCGGCCCCGGCGGGGATATAGGCCCCCTTGCCGCGTATACCGTCGCCCACGGTTACGCCGCTGCCGACAATGTTAACCTTTCCGACCTCGGCTTCGATAGCGCTATCGAAGCTGGCGCGGGCGATAAGACCCTCGTCCGTATCGCCCTGGGCCGTAACGGCGGGCACAGCCGACAGCGCCATGGTCATTGCGGCCAGTAATGAAACAAACTTTTTCATTTTACCATTTCCTTTCTGTGGCAAATTCTAACGTAAGTATATCACACGCCGTCCATTAATTCAATGTAGAAAATTGAATAAAATGTATGGATTAGTGAGAATTTTGCCCGGGCTGTGCGCCGTTTTTGTATCTCTCTTAACTTGGACGGCGGGCCGGCATAAAAAATTGTGCACAAAAATTCGACTCCAAATTTGTGCAGGTTGAATTGTTAAATTTCCCATGCCCGGCTTGACTTTTTCCGTTAAAATGTTATAATGATATTGTAGTGTAACATACCTGTAACATGCCTGCCCGGGCGGCGGCCGAAAGCCGGAGGTCGACCGAAGCGCGGACGAATTTGCCGGGGCGCGGCGGTTGCGGGCCCAAACACCAATAATTAAAATTAAAATTAAAATAAGGAGGACATTAATAATGAACACAATCAAAACGGGCAAGCTTCTTGCCCTGGTCGTAGTTCTGGCTATGGTCCTGTCGATCATGCCCGGTTTTGCGGCCTCTGC
>CANRHW010000010.1 GCA_947630525.1 uncultured Clostridia bacterium
GGACGGCGACGACAGGCATTTCGGCGGGTATACGTTCGTGAAAAATTACTGATTATTGAGGCCATAAAAAAGTCGCGCAAATCGTTCAAATGACCGCATATAAAAGGACCGCTTGCGCGGTCCTTTTATCATATCCAAATCATATTCAAATAGTGGTTTTATTCGGCGGGTTCGGTCTCGGGATCGACTTCCATTTCGGGAACGCTGTCCTCTGTTGCTTCACTGTTAGAAGCATCCGCGGCGTCTGAGGCAGCGTCACCGGAGCCTGTGCCGGAGGCCTGCTGCTGGCTCATGGAATCAAGCATGGCCTGTTGCTGGGCGGCAAGCTCCTCCTGCTGAGCCGCAAGCGCCTCGTCAAGCACGTCGTCATAGACCTTTCTGGAGGCTGTGTCTATCCACTGCTGCATATGCTCGCTGAATTTGTTGTTTATAAGGGTATTGCGAACCTCATCCCGCCTTGACGTAACATCCTCGTAGCCTTCCTCGCCGCTGGCAAGAGGATAGCGATAGATCACATGATAGCCGTAAGACGAGCGGACGGGCGTTTTGGTGTATTCATTGTCACCCAAAGCCTTGGCGGCCTCATAAAATTCGTCCACCATTTCACCCTCGGTGAACACATAATAATCCTGGTTCTCCATACCGGGGTCTTCGCCGTACTCGGCGATAAGCGACTTCATGTCCGCGCCGCCGTCGAGCTTGGCAATGACCTCGTTAGCGGTGGCGAGGGCCTGTTCGTCAGTAGTGTCGTCGTCAACGCTTATGAGAACGTGGCTGGCCTTAACAAAGCTGTCCTCAACCTCCTTATCCGTAACGGCACATACTTCCCCGTCCTGAGAAAGTTGGTCGATAAGGTCAGTTATGACCTGAGAACGCTGCAAATATTTTTCAACGGTATAATCGCTGATAAAACAGTAGTCGAGGTAGTTTTCGTACTCCTCCTCACTTCCGCCAAATTCCTGGTCGATTATCTGCTTTTTGTTCTTATCGGCTTCGTATACAACATCGTCGTCAACAAGTATGCCGTATTCCTTTGCCCGCTGCATACCTACGATAAGCGACGTCATCTGGTCAAGGGTCACCTCGCGGACTATCTCGCCGTAGGTTTTGCCCTGATAATCCTCAACGCCGCCGTCATAAGGCTGATTTTCCCAATCGATAATGCCCATCATCATAAACGACTGCTGTATTTGAGTGGCGTTGTTGTAGTACATAAAGTTGAAATCGGCAAGGGTCATGTCCTGACCGTTTATCTCGGCGACAATGGTCTCATCATACTTATTGCTCTCGGCGTCGCTGATAACTCCGTCGTCGTTTACCTTACCTACAAAATGGCAGCCGGTAAGGGCCATAGCCCCGCTGACCGCTAAAGCCGCCAGGGCCTTAAACTTCTTATTCATTGGTTTTCCTCCTAAAATTTTTATAAATACTCTAAGTATTATACACCAAAAAATTTTAATTTGCAAGTCCCTTTAGCACATAATTAACAATTTCCATTATATTTTTTTCGTTAAGGTTTTTATCGCGGTACAAAATATAGGGATTTTCGCCCGCGCTGTAAAGAATTTTACTTTTATTGTCAGAAGCGAGCACAACGATTTTTTCAAGCGGCGGCGGGTTTTGCCTGCTCAGCTTGAACACCAGGCCGGCCTCGCCGTGACTTATCTCGATTATACCCAGCTCGGCCGCGCGGCTGCGGATAATGGCAATATCCATCAACTGGCTAACGGGGGCGGGTATCTCGCCGTAACGGTCCTCAAATTCCTCCTCCGCCCGGTCGCGGTCATATTTGCTTCCTATTTCCGCGATACGCTTATAAGCCTCTATCCTCAGTTCCGAAGTGGGGATATAGGTTTCGGGAATATAGGCGCTGACGTTAATATCCACCAAAGTTTCTTCTTTTTGCGGCGCGGCGGGCTTGCCCATCGCCTCGTTGACGGCCTCCTCCAACAGGGAGCAGTACATATCGTAGCCCACGGCCGCCATATGCCCGTGCTGCTCAGGCCCAAGCACATTGCCCGCGCCGCGTATCTCCAAATCCCGCATGGCAATCTTAAAGCCGCTGCCGAACTCCGTAAACTCCTTTATGGCGCGGAGGCGCTTTTCTGCAACTTCATCAAGGCTTTTATCCCTGCGGTAGGTCAGATACGCATAGGCAAGACGGCTGCTGCGCCCTACTCTCCCCCGCAGCTGGTAAAGCTGGCTGAGGCCCATGCAGTCTGCGTTTTCGATTATTATGGTGTTGACGTTCGGAATGTCGAGCCCGGTCTCAATGATAGTCGTACAGATGAGAATATCTATCTCGCCCTCCATGACACGCATCATCGTTTCTTCAAGCTCCGCCTCGCCCATTCTGCCATGAGCGACCGCTATCCTTGCGTCCGGCGCCATGTTCTGTACCCTTTGGGCTATCTTATCCAAGGCCACAATGCGGTTGCAGAGATAATATACCTGCCCGCCCCGGGCAAGCTCCCGGTGGATGGCGTTTGAAACTACGGCCTCGTTATATTCCATAACATAGGTCTGCACCGGATAGCGGTCGTCCGGGGGCTGGGTGAGCACCGACATATCCCTGATACCAATCATGGCCATGTGCATGGTGCGCGGAATGGGCGTCGCGCTCAGTGTAAGCACGTCGACGTTCTTTTTCAGCTCTTTTATTTTTTCCTTATGGGCAACGCCGAAACGCTGCTCCTCGTCAACGATTAGAAGTCCCAAATCCTTAAAATGAACATTTTTTTGTAACAATCGGTGGGTGCCTATAACAATGTCACATTCACCCGTTTCAAGCATACGCAGGGTCTCCTTCGCCTGTTTAGGCCGGCTAAAGCGGCTGAGCATCCGCACCGTTATCGGGAAGCCGCTCATGCGCTGGGCAAAATTGTTCGCGTGCTGACTTGCAAGTATGGTGGTGGGACATAGGTAGGCCACCTGCTTGCTGTCCATGACCGCCTTAAAAGCTCCCCGCATGGCAACTTCGGTCTTCCCGAAGCCCACGTCGCCGCAGAGCAGCCTATCCATGGGCCGGCCGCTCTCCATGTCCCGCTTGACCTCCTCGATGCTGCGGAGCTGGTCTTCGGTCTCCTCAAAGGGGAACTCGCTTTCAAACTGGTGCTGCCAGGGCGTGTCGCTTGAAAAGGCAAAGCCTTGGCTGTGCTGACGCTCGGCGTAAAGCTTTATAAGACTATCGGCCAGGTCCTTGACCGACTGCTTGACCTTGCGCTTTGTGTTGGCCCACTCGCCGCTGCCGAGGCGGTTCAGGCGAACGGCCCTGTCCTCGCCGCCGCCAACGTATTTGCTTATGCTGTCAAGTTGGCCCACGGGTATGAACAAACTGTCCTCGCCCCGGTATTCCAGTTTTATATAGTCACGTACCACCTTATTGACGGTCATGCGCACTATACCCTGATAACGGCCTATACCGTGTACCCTGTGTACGATATAATCTCCGACTTGGAGCTTGTCGATATTTTTTATTTTTTCTTCATTTGAGCCGCGGCGATGTACGCGTTTTTTCTTTTCATCCGCAAAAATTTCCCTGTCGCTGACGATGACGATGTTGATAAGAGGGTATTCAAAGCCCTTTGTTATACTGCCGTGCATAACGGCCGTCACGCCGGACGTAAATTCCTCGTTGAATTCCGTCACCGAAGCGCGTATGCCCCTTTCGTCAAGGGCCTCGCAAAGCTTGCGCACCCGGCCGGTGCTCCCGCCAAGGATTATTACGCGGTAATTATCACGGTGCCAGCGCTCAATATCCTCCATTAGGAAGTTTACATTGCCGCCGTAGTTGCCCAGGCCCTTTGCGGTGATATTGCATATGCGTGCCGAGCGAATGTCGCCCGTGCGGCGGCTGAGGGCCGAAAGGCAGATAGTTCGGCGCTTATTGAGGGACTTAACTATCGTGGAATAGTCGTTTATATATTTTTTGTCAGGGTCTATCCCATCTTCGTCTTTAAGGGCGGCAAGATTTTCGTCCAGTTCAAACTCCACCACCTTTGCGGCCTCGCCGACCCGCTGTGGTTCGTCTATAAAAATGAGATCGTCCGGGCCGAAATAGCTTAAAAGGCTGTCGTCCTCCTCCGGAGCGGCCACCGGTATTATCTCCGCGGAGGACACATGGTCGACGCTGAGCTGACTGACCAGGTCAAAGGAGCGCAGCAGGTCTATCTCGTCGCCAAAAAGCTCCATGCGCACCGGCATGGTCATATTTGGCCCGAACACATCTACTATGCCGCCGCGGATGGCAAACTGGCCCTTGCCGTCCACAACGTCCATGCGGACATAACCCATTGCCGTGAGCCGCCGGGCAAAAACCTCGGTATCGAGCGCGGCGCCCACTTTGACAGTGAATGACAGATCCCGCAGGGCCTTTACCCCCGGGACAAACTGCATTAAGCTCTCGATTGAAAGCACGGCAAAAGCGCCCTCTTCCACAGCTTTGAGGGCGCTCATACGCCGATTGTCGATATCGTGGTCGGCGGCATCGACCTTGTGGAGCAGCATTGGGTGCGGCGGCACATAGACAAACCGGCCTTTCATAAAAAAGCCCAGGTCGTCCATAAGCCGGCGGGCGGCGGTCTCGTTGGGCGCAATGACCATGGCCCTATTTCTTTCGCCGCACACGGCGCTTATCATATGCGCCTTCTGCGCGTCTACCGCCCCGCAGATATTGAGCGGAAAATCTCCCGCCTCCACGGCGGTCATTATTTCGTTAAACTCCGCACTTCCTGAGAGTATGTCGCTAAGCCTCATATTTTACCCTTGCAAGCCGTTGGCCTGCCTTTCCATATTTTCCACGACAACATCATATATCTCTCCAAGAGAAGCGCAGTACTCCAGAACTTTCCACGGGGTGTTCGTGTGGTAGTGTATCTTGATAAGTTCGTCGTCACCCACCGCAAGGAGGCTGTCGCCCTCTATCTTGCTTCTGATATAGTCGTTGATTTCGTCCTCGTCGAGGTCGTGGCCCTCGATAAGGAGCTGAGTGTCAAATTTGAATTCAACCTTTTCCATTTGTGCCCTCTCCTTTTGTGTTGTATTTATTCATCGCTGACTGTATGCCATTTTGTATTATCTCGGGTATTATATGCTCTATGTTTTTTATCGCCGCCGTAACGGCAACTCCGTCCTCGTGCGAAAATTTGCCCAGCACGTGATCGACCATATCGTGTTCCGGCGAGCCGACCCCAAACCGCACCCGCGGGAATTGGTCGCTGTTAAGCTGATAAATTATGCTTTTCATACCGTTATGCCCGCCGGCGCTGCCGCCGGGGCGGATACGGACGGAGCCCACGTTCAGGGCCACGTCGTCGTACATAACTATTATATTCTCCGGCGGTATTTTATAAAACTCCGCACAGTCGCGTACGCTCTCACCGCTTAAATTCATATATGTGTGAGGTTTGAGCAGTATACATTTTTCACCGGCTATACGGCCCTCGCCGTAAGCCCCCTTGAACTTCAGGCGCTCCACCGGAATATTATAACACTGGGCCAAATAATCAAGGGCGACAAAGCCTACATTGTGGCGTGTTTGGGCATAGTCCCTGCCGGGATTGCCGAGGCCGACAATGAGATACATACGCGCCATTCCTTTCATAACACGAACATAAGGCGGATTTTCATCCGCCTGTGTGTTGAATATTTTTACATAAACAAGGTGCTTATGGAAACTTCTTTATAAATCCTGGCGATGGCCTCGGCAAAAACGGGCGCAACGCTGATAGTCTTTATTTTATCTATCATTTTTTCCGGCGTGAGGGCTATAGTGTCAAGCACTACGAGCTCCTTTATGGGGCTGGCTTCAAGCCGCTCGATAGCCGGGCCGCTCAGAACCGGATGAGTGCAGCAGGCATAGACCTCCTTGGCGCCCTTTTCAAGCAGGGCCTCGGCGCCATGGGTTATCGTACCGGCGGTGTCGATCATGTCGTCAACAAGTATGACGCGCTTATCCTTTATATCGCCGATAATGTTCATTACCTCCGACACATTTGGCTTCGGGCGGCGCTTGTCGATAATGGCGATGGGCACGTCCATGCGGCGGGCCACATTACGGGCCCTGGTAACGCTGCCGAAATCGGGAGAAACGACCACTATATCATCCAGGTCGGTTCCGAATTTATCCATATAATACGGCGTAAGGATAGGCACGCCCAAAAGATGGTCCACAGGTATATCGAAAAATCCCTGTATCTGAGCGCAGTGAAGATCCATTGTGAGAACTCTGTCCGCCCCGGCCTTGGTTATGATATCGGCTACCAGCTTTGCGCTGATCGGATCTCTGGCCTTAGCCTTGCGGTCTTGGCGGGCATAACCAAAATAGGGCATTACGGCGGTTATGCGCCCGGCGCTGGCGCGCTTGAAGGCGTCGATCATTATAAGCAGCTCCATCAGGTTGTCATTGACCGGATTGTTAGTCGACTGCACGATGAAAACGTCGCTGCCGCGGACGGTCTCCTGAATATTTACATACACTTCGCCGTCCGAAAATTTACCCACCACCGCGTCGCAGAGGGGGGTCTTAAGATTGTCCGCGATGGCGCGGGCAAGCTCGGGATTGGAATTACCCGAAAAAATTTTAATATTTTTGCCATGTGATATCATGTGCGGCTCTCCTCTCCTTGTTGTCTGCTGACCAGGCGGCGCAATGCGCCCCGCCGGTTTGTCCGGCGGAGGCGCTTGGCCGTCAGATCGTTGTATCCCCCGTCGGGCAGCGCCCGATCGCGCTCCATCCGGCACATCAGCCGTCGTCCCGTCTGTCCTTCCAATTTTCCTTTATGACCTGTCTGGCCCTGGCAATCGCAAGGGTGTCGGACGGGACGTCGTCGGTTATCGTGCTGCCCGCCGCAACGTAGGCCCCGTCATTGATAGTCACCGGGGATACAAGATTTGAGTTACATCCGATAAAGGCATGGTCCCCAATTACTGTCCTGTATTTATTTTTTCCGTCATAGTTCACCACAACAGTGCCGCAGCCGAAGTTGCAGCCCGCGCCCACGTCGGCGTCGCCTATATAGGTGAGGTGGCTTATCTTAGTGCCGTCGCCGATCGTCGCCTTTTTAAGCTCGACAAAATCGCCCACCTTGCAGTCTTTACCAACCGCGCTGCCTGGACGTATGTAAGCGTAGGGGCCCACATGAGCACCCTCGTCAACCGAGCTGTCTATTATGGTGGAGGTCCAAATGTCAACACCACGGGCAATGCTGGCGTTTACAAGGCGGCAGTTCTGGCCAATAATAACATTGTCGGCCACCGTAGTGCGGCCCTCAAGTATGGTCCCGGGGTAGATAACAGTATCCATACCGATTTCAACATCCGGTCCGATATAGGTACTGTCAGGATCAATAAGGGTAACGCCGCCAAGCATATGCCCGCGGTTTATTCTGGCGCGCATGAGCTTTTCCGCCTCCGACAGCTGCACTCTGTCGTTCACGCCCAGAATTTCGTGGTAGTTTTTCGCTTCGAAAGCGCCGATCCTGACGCCCTCATTTTTCAGTATCTCAAAGACATCAGTAAGGTAATATTCACCTTGAGCGTTGTCAGCGGTTATTTTCGACAGCGCGTTTTTAAGCAATGCGCTGTTGAAGCAATACATCCCGCTGTTGACCTCATCGATCAATTTCTCCTCATCGGTGGCGTCCTTTTGCTCGACAATCTTTTCGACCTCTCCGCCGCTGCGGACAATGCGCCCGTAGCCTGTGGGATCGGGTACCCTGGCCGTAATGACCGTGGCGCCGTAATTGCCTTCGATGTGTTTAACTATTGCCGATTGCAGAGTTTCGGCGGTAATGAGCGGTGTGTCGCCCGAGAGGATGAGCACGTTTTCACCGCGCTCAAGCTCCGCTGCTGCCTGCATAACAGCGTGGCCAGTGCCAAGCTGTTCCTCCTGTACCGCGATAGCCGCCTTTTCACCAACTGCCCGTATCACCTGTTCTCTTCTGTGTCCGACCACGACTGTAGCGTTGACACATCCCGCTTTTACCGCAGCGTCAAGAACATGATTGATCATTTCCTTACCGCATACCCGGTGAATTACTTTGCTGTCCTCGGACTTCATTCGTTTCCCCTGGCCTGCGGCCAAGATAATAAGTGACAAATCACCCATAACAAACAATCATCCTTTCACTGCTTATGTTTGACATTTTGCCTGATGTACGCCCAAAGCGGCGGCGGCATCCCCGGCATGGGGAGCCGGGGTCGACTACCGCCGCTTTCGGGAAAAGTCATTCCTTAGAATCTGATGTCGTGTCTTGTAACAAGAACTCTTCGTACTTCGCGAGAATAGCGTTTTGCAGTGTTTCACGCATAGTACCTGTGATAGGGTGAGCAATATCCTTGAACTCTCCCTCTGCTGTCCTTCTACTTGGCATAGCTATAAATAGCTTGTCACGCCCATCAATTATCTTGATGTCGTGAACCACCAGTTCGTCGTCAAACGTGACAGAAACAACCGCTTTCATTTTGCCATCCACGCTTACCTTCCGAATACGGATGTCGGTAATACGCATCGTTGTTTCCTCCTGGTTAAAAAAATTTTCAGTTTTTTTAGTTTTACCACTTGACTTTTCTACCCTTTTTTTATAATATCAAATTATTAGAAATTTTTCAACACATATTTTTAAAATTTTTAAAAATTTTTTATATTTGTGGGAGATGTTATATTTGAATGCTAATATGTTAGACAAACGCCTGAAAATTCATCTGATAGGCATAGGCGGCGTAAGCATGAGCGGCATTGCCGAGCTGCTTATGGACCTCGGATGCCACGTCACAGGTTCGGATTGGAACGCTTCTGACCTGACTAGGCGGCTCGAAAAAGACGGCGCGGAAATCTTCATCGGGCCGCAGCGGGCTGAAAATATAACAAATCAAGATTTGGTAGTTTACACCGCCGCGGTCAAGGCCGACAATCCTGAGCGCGTGCGGGCCAGGGAGCTGGGTATACCCGAAGTTGAGCGGCCTGAAATACTTGGCCTTCTTATGAAGCGTTACAAAAACGCCATATGCGTCAGCGGTACTCACGGCAAGACCACGACCACGGGCCTTATCGCCCAGACCTTTTTGGACTGCGGCTATGACCCAACGGTCAGCATCGGCGGCAATCTTGACGCCATCGGCGGCAACATCCGCATTGGCGGCAAAGAATACTTTATCGCCGAGGCCTGCGAATATTGCAGGAGCTTTCTCAACTTTGTTTCGAGGGCGGCGGTAGTGCTCAACATTGACGCCGACCACCTTGACTATTTTAAGGACATCGCCGACATAAGAGACGCCTTTCACGACTTTGCGTCGCTGACCGCAGAGGGGGGCTGCGTCATTGCCAATGCCGACAGCGAAAATGTGCGCCTTGCCCTTGAGGGCGTTGACCGCAGGATAATTACCTTTGGCGTCGACGGCCCCGCCGACTATACCGCCGGGAATATTATGCACGACGGCGACGACCTGTATTCCTACGATTTGCTAAAAAACGGCGCCTTTGTTACGAGGGTCGAGCTCGGCATCCCCGGCCGCCACAACATTTACAATTCTCTTGCCGCCGCCGCCGTGGCTGACGAGTTCGGCATAAGCCTTGTCAAGGCTGCGGCCGCTTTCGGGAATTATAAGGGCACCCACCGCCGGTTTGAGCACAAGGGGAACTTGGGCGGCTGTCTTGTGGTGGACGATTACGCCCACCATCCAACGGAGATAGAGGCCACTCTTTCCGCCGCCGAAGAAATGGACTACAAAAACATCTATGTTGTGTTCCAGCCGCACACCTACACCAGGACATACGCTCTTTACGACGAGTTCAAAGAGGTGTTTGCCAGGCACGATATAAAGCTCATTCTTGCAGACATTTACGCCGCGAGGGAAAAGGATACGGGCCTTGTGAGCTCACGGCGGCTGGCGGGCGATATCCCGGGAGCGTTGTATCTCCCGTCCTTTGACGCAATAGAAAGTTATTTGGCCGAGACCGTCAGCCCCGGCGACCTGCTCATCACCATGGGCGCGGGCGACGTGTATAAAATTGGCGAAAACCTACTGAAAAAGCGGGATAATAAATAATTATTTTAGCAAAAACCGTTATTGACTTATTCGGGCGAAAGTTGTAATATTATATGGATAATATTAAGCCGCCAACGACGGCGGCGCCCTAATACTGGAGGTTTTGACATTGAAAGCATACACCGAAATGACAAAGGAGGAGCTTGCCGCCCTGCGCGAACAGCTCCTTAAGGAATACGCCGGCCATAAAGCGGCTAATCTCTCTTTGGATATGTCAAGGGGCAAGCCCGGCCTTGACCAGCTCAATCTGTCCATGGGCCTCATGGACGTACTTAACAGCAATTCCGTCCTCAAAAGCGAAGAGGGCATCGACTGCCGCAACTACGGCGAGCTCACCGGCATTGGCGAGGCGAAGCGGCTGCTTGGCGAAATGATGGAGGTCGAGCCCGATGAGATCATAATTTACGGCAACTCCAGCCTTAACGTTATGTTCGACACCGTAGCTCGGTCCTATATCCACGGCGTTATGGGCAATACCCCCTGGTGCAAGCTGGATAAGGTGAAATTCCTCTGCCCCGTTCCCGGCTATGACCGTCATTTTGCAATAACCGAGGCTTTTGGTATCGAAATGATAAATATTCCCATGGGCGAGACCGGCCCCAACATGGATATGGTCGAGGAATATGTGAACAACGACCCCGCCGTGAAGGGCATATGGTGCGTACCCAAATACTCCAATCCCCAGGGCATAACCTACAGCGACGAAACCGTGCGGCGCTTTGCCAATCTAAAGCCCGCCGCCCCGGATTTCCGCATATACTGGGATAACGCCTACTGCGTGCACCACCTTTATGAGGATGACCAGGATTATCTGCTGGAAATATTGGCCGAGTGCAAAAAGGCTGGCAATCCCGACATGGTATACAAGTTCAGTTCAACGTCAAAAATCAGCTTCCCCGGCAGCGGCATAGCCGCCATAGCCGCGTCAAGAGACAATATCAAGGAGATAAGCTCCCTTCTCTCCGTACAAACCATTGGCCACGACAAGCTCAATCAGCTCCGTCATGTGCGCTATTTCAAGGACCTCAACGGCATAAAGAAGCATATGATGCTCCACGCCGCCCTTATCCGTCCCAAATTCAAGACCGTCATTGATACGATGGAAGCCGGCCTCGGCGGTCTTGGCATAGGGAGCTGGTATAACCCCAAAGGCGGCTACTTCGTAAGCTTCGATTCCCTTGAAGGCTGCGCAAAGAGAATTGTAAAGCTTGCCGCCGACGCCGGCGTAAAAATGACCGGCGCGGGCGCTACCTATCCATACGGCAAGGACCCCAAGGACTGCAACATCCGTATTGCCCCCACCTACCCCAGCCATGAAGAGCTCCAGGCGGCAATGAACATTTTTGTGACCTGTGTGAAATTGGCGTCCGTAGAAAAATTATTGGAGAAATGAACATGAAACGTATCGCCCAATTTGAAAAGGTATCGTTTGAGCAGTTTAAGGAGGGCTTCGGCCCCGGTGCGGAGACGGAATACGCGGATATTCGTCTGCCCCGCCGCGCCACTGCCGGCAGCGCGGGTTACGACTTTTTTTCCACGCTGGACTTCACCCTTGAGCCGGGGCGGGAAATAAAGGTCGCCACGGGCATCCGGGCAAGGATAGACGAGGGCTGGGTACTTTCCATATATCCCCGCAGCGGACTTGGATTTAAGTACCGTCTGAGGCTTAATAACACCGTGGGCATTATCGACAGCGACTATTACAACAGCTCTAACGAGGGCCACATTTTTATAAAGGTCGTCAACTGCGGCGAGAAAACTTTGACCATAAAAAAGGGCGAGGCCTTTGCGCAGGGTATTTTCACCGAATACGGCATTACCGCGGACGATGCGGCGGACGGCGTTCGCGACGGCGGCTTCGGCAGTACGACCAAATAACGGAAATAAGCTTTACAAATAAAGCAGCGGGGCAAAATTCCTGTTCGGGCCGATAACAACTCCCGTAAATTAGGGGAGCTCGAAAGGGCCCCCATTAAGCCAAAACCATAAAATCCCGGGGCACGCGCCTGGGATTTTATACTAATCCCAATTAAAAGCGTCAATCGAGGGGCGAGGATTTTTTGTGCCGGGCAAGGAAGAGGCCGCAGGCAATACTGTATGTATTGGCAAGGCCGATGACGACCTCAGGCGCAAAAAGGCTCGTCGCGAATTGATGATTTTAATTGGTATTAGTATTATAACTTAACGAGAAATTTTAACGAGAAATTTTCACAGGGGGAACCGTTTTGGTTCTGCCGTTACGCCGAATAAAAGGAGGACGCCGGGATGAAAACAAAAACCAACGCCATGCGTATGCTGGACAAGGCCGGGCTGAACTACGCCATACAGGAATACGAGGTGGACGAAAACGATTTAAGCGGCCTGCACGTAGCGGCCCAGATAGGTCAGGACCCTGACGCCGTATTCAAAACGCTCGTGGCCCGGGGCGAAAAGCGGGGCATAGTTGTGTTCTGTATACCCGTGGCCATGGAGATAGACTTAAAAAAGGCCGCTCGGGCCATTGGCGACAAAAAGATAGAAATGGTTCACGTCAAGGAGCTTTTAGGCCTGACCGGCTATATCCGCGGCGGTTGCAGCCCTATAGGCATGAAAAAGAAATACCCCACCTGGTTTCACTTTACCGCAGTCGACCGCAGCAAGGTCGCCGTCAGCGCCGGAGTGCGCGGGGCGCAGATAATAATGGAGCCCTCCGCCCTTATAAAATTCATCGGGGCGGAAACCGCGGACCTGTGCAAGGAGGAGTGACAATGAAAGCACTTATCGGACAATTTATAAAAAACGAGCTTCTGGCGGACCTTTTATCGCGTGCGGCGGGCTTTGCGGTAACGCTGCTCGTGTCCTTTGTCATTCTGAGGCTTTGCAAATCCGCCCTCAACCGTTACCAGAACCGCCAGCCCGACAATCACAGGCGGGGAACTATCTGCGCAATACTCAGCAGCGTAGTGCATTATTGCGTTTACTTCTTCATATTTGTGCAGGCTCTTAACCAGCTTTTCGGCATAAACGTAATGTCGCTGCTGGCCGCGGCTGGGGTCGTTGGCATCGCCGTTGCCTTTGGCGCACAAAGCGTGGTCAAAGACGTGATAACGGGCTTTTTTATCATATTTGAGGGGAAATTTGAAGTTGGCGACATCGTCACCATCGACGATTTTACCGGAACGGTGGATAGCATCACCCTGCGCTGTACCACAATAAAGAACTACATGGGCGACCTGTACATAGTTCCCAACGGCTCCGTAGAAAAGGTCCTTAACCGGCAGAAATATCCCCATGACGTTTCGATAGACGTTGAAATAGCCTATGAGAGCGATATCGACACCGCCATAGAGGTGCTTAAAGAGTGCGGCAAAAAGGCGCACAGGGAGTTCCCCATGATAACCGGCGACTTAAAGGTGCTCGGCGTAGTGGCCCTCGGCAACAACGGAGTGACCATACGCAGCCTTGTCCCCTGCGAGGGCGGCAATCAATACGACGTTGAGCGGGAAATGCTGCGAAGGATAAAATACGCCTTTGACGAAAACAACATCGAAATACCGTACAACCGGCTTGTGGTAATTGACCGCGGAGGACATTGATGAAAAGGACGCATATATCGCTGCTTGCCAGGCTGGCCCTTGTGGCGGCCACCCTCATATGGGGCAGCAGCTTTGTTATAATGAAAAACACCCTTGACGCGGTGCCGAGCTTTTATCTGCTGGCGATACGCTTTACCATGGGCGCGGCGGTGCTGTCGCTGATTTTTATAAGACGATTTACCGGTCTTGATATTTCGTACCTTGTGGGCGGCGGGATAATGGGGGCGCTGCTGTTTACGGCTTACGCCCTGCAAACCGTCGGCCTCATGTACACTACTCCAGGGAAAAACGCCTTTCTTACGACCGTTTATTGCATAATAGTGCCCTTCCTCACATGGGCGCTGACGGGGGAGCGGCCGGGCGCGATGAACATAGCGGCGGCCGTTATTTGCACCGCCGGGGTCTGGCTGGTATCGGTAAATCCGTCGGCGGAGGGCGGCGTAAACATCGGCGACCTGCTGACCCTTTGCGGCGGCTTTGTCTTTGCTTTGCACATACTGGCGGTGACCCATTACAGCAGAGGCCGGGACATTATCGTGCTGACGGCGATCCAGTTTGCGTCGGCGGCGGCGCTCGCGTGGATATTCGGAATGATTTTCGAGACCTTCCCCGCCTCTTTCGGGCCAGGGGCGGTCACCTCTCTGCTCTATTTGGGGCTGATGGCTACCACGGCGGCCCTGCTGCTGCAAAACATTGGCCAAAAATACACCCCGCCCTCAACGGCAGCCTTGCTCCTCAGCCTTGAAGCGGTATTCGGCGCGCTGTTTTCCATACTCGCCGGCAGCGAGAAACTGTCCGTTCAGCTTGTGTGCGGCTTTATCCTCATATTTTCCGCGCTTGTGCTGCCGGAGCTTAAAATTAAAAAATCATGATGCTGCCGAGCGATTTTATGCGATTGCGGCACGCTCAAAGGAGGGCTGCTCCATAGCCCTCCAGAGCGCTGACAAAGTCCGCGCTCTTCAAAGGGGAACCCGAACGGTTCCCCTTTGAGAGAACCTCTCCGCATCGGGCGCTTACGCTTACGAAATATAATTTTTATTTTAATAAAAATTATATTTCTACCCCGATTAAGGAATAACATCCCGGGTACACGCCCCGGGATGTTATGTTTTCTATCGAAAGGAGGTTCCCTTTCGAGCTATCCACATTGTTCACGAAGATTTTTCATACAATCTTTCGATTGGTCTGCCGCTCACTCTACCATTCGACTATCTCATCGACTATCGACCGTTGCTCAACAGCGGTTTTGCGCAGATAGATGCGTGTTGTCTCAATACTTTCGTGTCCCATCAAATCGGCCAGAAAGGCAATATCATTATGGCGTTCGAGAAAGCTTTTCGCAAAGCGGTGACGGAACGAATGGGGATATACGACCGCCTTATCTATACCGTACCGCTCCGCGAATTTTTTGAGCTGGCAGGATATCCCGCGGCCGGTTATGAGGTTGCCTCGGCGATTGAGAAACACAAAGCCCGAATAGCGGCCACAGTCATTCAGCCAGTCAATCGCGTCGCTCTGCAAGGCCTTGGGGATGTAAACGCGCCGGAGCTTGCCGCCCTTGGAGTAGAGGTCCATATACCCGGCCTTAACGTGCTCCACTTTCATTTGCAGCAGCTCGCTTATTCTGGCGCCTGTCGCTGCCAGGAACCGCACCACGAAGTACCAGAAATATTCGCCGTCGCCCCGCAGGCGATTGCGAAAATAGATGTAGTCAGCCTCGCTGATGACGTTTTCCAAAAATGCCTTTTGCTGTTCCCGTATAAAGCTCAGCCGCCAGTCTTTCCGGCCGATAAAATCAAGGTAACAATTCAATCCCCTTATACGGAGATTAACTGTTTTGACCCTGTAATTTTCAATCAGCCAGGTTTTGTGCGATTTGAGGGTCTCCTGGGTCATACGCTTATATTTTGAATAAAACTGCTTTACGGCAAAAAGGTATGACCGCACGGAATTTTGCGCCAAATTGGCGCTTTTGAGGTAAACTTCAAATTTGTCAATCATATAGAAAGACCTCCTTCGCATTGATTTTACCACAAATTCAACACTTTTAATACGGCGTATAACGCGGACTTGCGCGGTAAATTACAAAAATATCTAAAATCTTTCCGGCGCTCCAAATATAGACGGCCCGACGACTACTTCCCGCGCCTGACAGATTAGGCCTTATTTTTATGTATAAAAAATGGGGCCGGGAAAAACTCACTATGTAATCTGGAGGCACGGGGGCTGTCCAAAAAAATCGCGTAGAACAAACGAAAATCAGCTCGCGCAGGCGAAGCCGAGCAAGCCCTCCC
>CANRHW010000011.1 GCA_947630525.1 uncultured Clostridia bacterium
AGTTTGACATCACGGTAAAGTCCTTGTTTTTTTCTACCCGGAATACTGACATGGTGTTCCTCCTTTCTTGATTTTTTTGTATATGAAAAAGGCGTGTATCGTTGGTGATACGCGCCTTAACAATAAAATTGGGCATTGACAAATTTATATAAGCCATGATATAATTTATATAAATTTTATGGCAAGAGGCACTTTAACAAGCGCTGATGTCCATTATGTGATCCCGATTGATTTTAAATCCTCGATATGCTTTTGGGATTTTCTCATAATATTTGCGTAATATGGACTTGTAAGAAAGGCAAGCAAATCGTCTTTTGTAATTATAAATCTTTTTCGGACAATTATGCCGGGTATTCTTCCCTTTTGTATCCATATACGGACAGTCTCTTTTCCGTATCCTGTGATTACACATATATCGCGTGTATTGATTATATCGGGATAGCATTTCAATTTTTCTCGGTAAAACTTATATAACTTTGAAAGTTGTCCTTTTGAAAGAATATTGCGCTTGTTCCGATCCGAGATATATTTTTCCGCATCTGTAATCGGAATGGAGTAATAATGCAGCAATCCGTCACATTTTTTCTCAAAATGTATTTTTTCACTTTTTATAAGTTTATATGCCGTTGACAACGAAATGCCGCAAATTTCGCAAAACTCTTGTTTTGTTACATATTTTTCATTTGCATCATTGATGAATTTCATCGACAATCACCTTTTTGTAAAGTTCAATGGCAGGTGAATGAATGAGTTCCCTCAAAGTTCCCTCATTTTTGAAAAAATCAGTGCAAATCGAAAATTCTTGTGCAAGCCCGTTTTTTCTGGGAAAACAGAAAAAGGACTGCCAAAACCGCCCATTTTAAAGCGCTTTTAGCAGTCCTTTAAGTTCCGTTATCTTCCTTTAATTTCCTCTAAAGTAGAATAAGTTCCAGAGATGCTTGTAAACTCGAAATCAGGTAGTCCTCACGGGCTCGTGGGTTCGAATCCCACCCTGTCCGCCAGCGGCGCAACGCCGCGTCACAATCGCGTTCCAGGCTTAACTGGGGCGCGATTTTTTTGCGTTTTCTTTATATGGAGCGTCAGGCCGTAAAATTGGCCAAAACCCAACCGCCGCAAGCCCGGTATCGTAAATTTAGATAAAAAGTCGGAACAAGCGTTTCAGGCTTGTTCCGACTCGGGTTACTGGAAGATTTTTTCTACTGCTCCCGTTTGATTTTTATCGCCGCATTATACGGCCGCCGGCTGCGCGGCGTTTATCTTTATCTGGTCGCCTTCGGCATACACGGTTACGGCGTCGCCGGCTTTGACCTTGCCTTCCAGTATTTCCTCGGCAAAAAGGTCCTCGACCCGGCTTTGTATAGCGCGGCGCAGAGGCCGTGCGCCGTACACGGGATCAAAGCCCTCCTTGGCAAGGAGTTCAAGGGCGCTGTCATCAAAGGTGCAGGTTATGCCGTTGGAAGCCAGACGTTTGTTAAAGCCCTCCAGCATGATGGACGCGATACGCTTGATATCGTCGTCGGTAAGGCGATTGAACACAATGATATCATCCACACGGTTGAGGAACTCCGGACGGAAAGCCTTTTTCAGCTCGTCCATAACGTTCTTTTTGATATCCTTGTTCATGTCCTCGGCCTTTTCACCGGCGCTGAAGCCCAGGTTCTTGGGTTCGGTAATGCTGCGGCCGCCAAGGTTACTGGTCATGATGATGACGGTATTCTTGAAGTCTACCCTGCGGCCTTGACTGTCGGTAAGATGTCCGTCGTCAAGTATTTGCAGCATCATATTAAATACATCGGGATGGGCCTTTTCTATCTCGTCAAACAGCACTACGCTGTAGGGCTTGCGGCGTATCTGCTCGGTGAGCTGGCCGCCTTCTTCAAAGCCCACATAGCCCGGAGGCGAACCGATGAGCTTGGAAACGGAGTGTTTCTCCATATATTCGCTCATATCAACGCGTATCATGGAATTTTCGTCACCGAACAAAGCTTCGGCCAGAGCCTTGCAAAGCTCGGTTTTGCCCACGCCCGTAGGCCCAAGGAAAATGAACGAGCCAATGGGGCGCTTGGGGTCTTTAAGGCCCACGCGGCCGCGGCGCACGGCCTTGGACACGGCCACAACGGCCTCGTCTTGGCCGACTACCCGCTTGTGGAGCACCTCTTCAAGATTGCGCAGGCGCTCGCTTTCCTCCTCCGCAAGCTTCTTAACGGGGATGCCGGTCCACTGAGAGATTATGTCCTCTATCTCGGCGCGGCCTATGGAAAGGGTCTTGCCGTCGCTGGAGTGCTTCCAGTCGTCCTTTTTATCCTCCAGCTCGGCACGGAGCGCACGCTCGGCGTCACGGAGGGCGGCGGCGCGCTCAAATTCCTGATTGTTGATGGCGATATCCTTTTCGGCGGCGGCGGCGCTTACGCGGCTTTCCAGCTCCTTAAGCTCCTCGGGCATGGTAAGGGAGCCGAGCCTTGCGCGGCTGCAGGCCTCGTCTATAAGGTCTATGGCCTTGTCGGGCATAAAGCGGTCGGTAATATAGCGGCCGCTGAGCTTTACCGCGGCGGAAATTGCCTCGTCCGTTATTTTTACGCCGTGATGGGCCTCGTACTTTTCGCGTATGCCTTTAAGGATGCTTTCGGTGTCCTCCTGAGAGGGTTCGCCCACTGTTACCGGCTGGAAACGGCGTTCCAGCGCGGCGTCCTTTTCGATGTATTTGCGGTACTCGTTAAGAGTTGTGGCGCCTATTATCTGCATTTCGCCACGGGCAAGGTTGGGTTTGAGTATGTTGGCCGCGTCTACTGCGCCCTCGGCGGCGCCTGCGCCGATTATGGTATGCAGCTCGTCGATGAACAGTATTACATCGCCGCTCTTAACTACCTCGTCCATGGCCTTTTCGAGGCGCTCTTCAAACTCGCCGCGGTACTTGCTGCCGGCGAGGAGGCCGCCCATATCCAAAGATACTATCCTCTTGTCGCGGAGGAGCTCCGGCACGTTGCCGGCGGCTATCTCCTGAGCAAGGCCCTCCACAACGGCGGTCTTGCCCACGCCCGGTTCGCCAAGGAGCACGGGATTGTTCTTGGTACGGCGGGAAAGTATCTGCGTAACGCGAGCTATCTCCTGTTCGCGGCCGATAACGGGGTCAAACTTATTATCCCTGGCCATAGCCGTCAGGTCCCGGCCAAATTTGTCGAGGGTAGGCGTCTTGCTTTTTTCGGCGCCGTCCTCCTGCCCGCGAACACTGCGGTATGCCCGGGCGATATCCTCCTCCATCTGGGAGAGCTTTTCCGCATTGACCCCAAGGGAGCGCAGGATACGGTTAGCCGAACAGTCGGTGTTTTTGGCCAGAGCGAGAAGTATGTGTTCGGTGCCGATGAGCCTTGAACGGAAGCTGTAAGCAATATCCGCGCTGAGCTGCAAGCACTGCTTGGTGCGGGGCGTGAAGCCCGCAAAGCGATTTTGGGTGTAATAGGTGGAGCCGTACTGCTCGATGCGGTGCTCCACCGCATCGAGCGTGATCCCCCATTTACGGAAGAATTGCTGCGTAAGGCCGCTGCCCTCCATTATAAGGCCGCAGAGCAAATGCTCGGTGCCCACGTAGCCCGCCCCCATTTTCTCCGCCTCGGACTGGGCAAGGGAAATGGCGGTCTGGGCTTTTTCGGTAAAGTTATATCCGCTGTCAAACATGGCTTTCACTCTCCTTTAAGCTTTTTTATCTTGTCGCGGAGCTTAGCCGCGTCCTCGTAACGCTCGTCGCCGATAGCGTCGAGCAGCTGAGCTTTGAGCTCGTCAACGTTCTCGGGCTTCTTTTCGGCCTTGACCTTCTTTTTTGTATCTTTTTTCTTTGGTTCAACGGTCTCCATGTCCTCTACGGGGTCGTTTTCAAAGAAGTCGCCCAGCTCCGGCGCGGGAGCAAACGGATTCCCGCCCCCAAGGAGCGACAGGCTTACGGGCGTACCGCCGAAAAGAGAAGCTCCGATCCCCCGGCCAAAGGGGAAAGAAAAGGCGCTCATCATTTCGCGTTCCATATTTCGGAACATTTCGGAAGTGCGATCAAGCAGACCGCTCTCTTCGGCGCATTGGCTGCAAAGGCAAATCTCCCTGGTCTGGCCGTTAATGGATTCTCTGTACTGCACGTTGGCTTCGTTCTTATTACATTTTTGACATTTCATAGTAAATACCTCCTTAAAATCACTGCAATGCTAAAAGCATATTTTTGAATATTCCGGCCCTAAGCCGGTCCTTTGCCGTCCCCGGCAGGGTAAGTACGCTGTCGCGCAGGGAGCCTAACATAAGCTTTGCCTCTCTTGGGGTAATAAATTCATAATCCAGAAGATTTTGCGTAAAAATCCTCGCCGTGTCATAATCCAGGCTCGCACCCACGGAATTTATGACGTGCATAAGATAGTTGCTGTCCGGGGCCACGCGGACTATCTTCACTCCGCCGCCGCCGCCCCGCCGGCTTTCTATCTGGTAACCGCGCTCGGGAGTAAAGCGCGTCTGGATAACGTAGTTTATCTGACTGGGGACGCAGTTCAGCCGGCTGGCCAAAGTATTGCGCTGGATCTGCGCCATGCCTCCTCCCTCGGCCAGAAGCTCCATGAGCATCTGTTCTATCACGTCAGACATCGAGGCCATGAAGCTCCACCTCCTTTATTATATTATATGAACTTTTGTCTGCTTTCATTTTTTTATCAGTCCCTCCAAGCAAATCATCGTTTGACTTTGACTTTCTTTGACCTTGTAACTGTAGTATAGCACACTCGTAAACATTTGTCAAGTGTTTTTTTGAAATTTTTTTGACTTTTTTTGACTTTTATTTTAGGAAACAAAAAAGCCCGCAATTGCGGGCTTTCGAATTGATGACAATCCCCGTGAACAATGGGGATAGCTCGAAAGGGAACCCCTTTCGATAAAAGACATAAAATCCCGGGGCGTGTACCCGGGATTTTATACCTTAATCGGGGTAGACATATCATTTTTATTGTGATAAAAATGATATGTCGTAAGCGAAAGCGCCCGCCAGCGTGACGCTGGACCCACGTTATATTATGTTACATAGTTAGTTGCTTGATTATATTATTGTAATTGTAAAGTCAATGATGGAACGGAACGTTCCCGGAGAGGTTCACGCCAGGGATTAAGGGGCCCCACAAACAACAAAGTTGTTTGTGGGAAAAGGAGGAGCAAGGGCACGTGCTCACGGGTTTTTGCAAGGAAACCCGTAGCACAGTCGCCCTTTGCGACGACGCCGGGTTCCCCTTTGAAGAGCGCCAGAATGGTCATTCTCTGCGGAAGGCCCTCTCGCCTATATCGTTCACCGAATCGGGTATTTCCATAGATTTAAGGTTGCGGCAGCCTTCAAAAGCATAGTTGCCGATGGATTCAAGACCGTCGGGGAACTTTATGGACGTAACGCCTATACAGTTGAGAAAGGCCCCGCTGCCTATGTGCTTAACTCCGTCGGCCACTACAAACTCGCCCTCGTAGCCTATGGGGCAGCAGATGAGCCTGTGCATATCCTTGACGTAAAGAGCCCCGTCCACACTGACAAAATTCTTGTTTTCACTGTCAACAATAATACTGCGCAGATTTTTTGCAAAGGCAAAGGGGCAGGAACCAATTTTTTCCACGTTCGGCGGAATTACTATCTCCTTAAGCCCGTCGCACTCGCAAAAGCTCCAGCCGCCTATGACCTTTAGGCTCTCCGGCAGGATGATGATTTTTATGTTGCGGCACTGGCGGAAAGCGTGATCGCCAAGGGCCTTTATTCCCTCGCTGAGCTCCACGAACCTGAGCGCCGCGCAGCCATGGAAGCACCATGGCGACACCGCCGCCACAGTACCCGGCACGGCGATACTCTCAAGAGAGATGCAGTCCTCAAAGGCACCTTGCCCAAGGAACTTTAGTCTCCGCGGCAGCTCGATATTTTTCAAAAAGGAACAGCCCATAAAAGCGAACTCCCCGATAAAGCGCAGAGATTTCGGCAGCTTTACGGTTTTAAGGCTGCGGCAGCCCTCGAAGCAGAGCACGCCCACGCGGGTAAGCCCCTCGGGCAGAGTGACCTTGGTGAGCTGGCTGCACCCGCGAAACGCGTCGTCGCCCAGCTCCAATACTCCGGCGGGAAGGGTTATCTCCCCCACCACATCCTTTGGCACGCTGTAAAGGACAGTCCCGTCCTCGTTATATACAAAGTCGTTCATTTCTTCAGTTATCATATGATAACCTCCAGTAAGTCAATTTTTGCTTTTGATATATTCGTCAATAGCCTTTGCGGCGTTTTTGCCCGCGCCCATGGCCAGTATAACCGTCGCCGCGCCGGTGACCGCGTCTCCGCCGGCATATACGCCCTCGCGGGAGGTCAGTCCGTCGTCGCCGTTGGTAATTATGCAGCCGTGGCGGTTGGTTTCAAGGCCGGGAGTGGTGCTGCGGATAAGCGGATTGGGGCTGGTGCCGATGGACATTATTACCGTATCGACCTCCAGTTCAAACTCGCTGCCGGGCTTTTCGACCGGGCGGCGGCGGCCGCTGGCGTCCGGCTCGCCCAGCTCCATTTCAATGCAGCGGATACCCCTTACAAAGCCGTTTTCATCCCCGAGTATCTCAACGGGGTTGTTGAGGGTCTTAAAGATAATGCCCTCTTCCATAGCGTGCTCGACCTCTTCCTTACGGGCGGGGAGCTCCTCCATCCCACGGCGATACACGATGTAAACCGTATCCGCCCCAAGGCGCATGGCGCTGCGGGCGGCGTCCATGGCAACGTTGCCGCCGCCGACCACGGCCACCTTGGCGCTCTTTTTGATAGGGGTCTTGCTGTCGGGACGGTAAGCCTTCATCAAATTTACACGGGTAAGATACTCGTTGGCGCTGTACACACCCTTTAGACTTTCGCCCGGAATGTTCATGAACCTTGGCAGGCCGGCGCCGCTGCCGATAAACACGGCCTCGTTGCCCATTTCAAACAGCTCGTCTACGGTGAGGACCTTGCCTATGACCATATTGGTCTCGATATCAACGCCGATGGCCTTAAGGTTGTCTATCTCTTTTTGTACGATTGACTTGGGCAGACGAAATTCGGGTATGCCGTAAACCAACACGCCGCCGGCGGTATGCAAAGCTTCGTAGACGGTCACCTTGTAGCCCATTTTGGCCAAGTCGCCCGCGGCGGTAAGTCCGCTGGGGCCCGCGCCGATTATGGCGACCTTATGGCCGTTAGATTTGGGCATTTCGGGAGTTTCGTCGCTGTGCTCCCGGTGCCAGTCGGCCACAAAGCGTTCCAGCCGGCCTATGCCCACGCTTTCGCCCTTTATGCCGCGGACGCATTTGCCCTCGCACTGATTTTCCTGCGGGCAGACGCGGCCGCAGACCGCGGGCAGAGCGCTGCTGCGGCTGATTATCTCAAAAGCGCCGTCCATGTCCTCGTTGGCCACACGCTCGATAAACGCGGGAATGTCAATGGCCACCGGGCAAGCGCCGACACAGGGCTTATTTTTGCAATTAAGGCAGCGGCGGGCCTCATCCACCGCCATTTCATAGGTGTAGCCGGTAGCCACCTCGTCAAAGTTCCTGGCTCTCACCTTGGGGTCCTGTGAGGGCATGGGACATTTTACATTACTCATATTGCGCTGAGCCATCTCACTCGACCTCCTTTTTCATAAGTCTGCAAAATTCGTCGCGGGCCTTTTGCTCAAAATCACGGTACATGGCGCCGCGGCTCATCGCCTCGTCAAAATCCACCTGATGACCGTCAAAATCCGGGCCGTCGACGCAGGCAAACTTAGTTTCGCCGCCGACGGTAAGGCGGCAGCCGCCGCACATACCCGTGCCGTCAATCATGATCGGATTCATGGAAACCACGGTCTTGACGCCGTATTTTTTAGTGACGGCGCAAACAAATTTCATCATAATAAGGGGGCCGATGGCAATGACCTCATCATATTTATTCCCCTCGGTGATGAGCTTTTCCAACGCGGCGGTAACAAGGCCCTTTTCACCGTAGCTGCCGTCGTCGGTCATGACGGCGAGCTTGTCGCTGACGGCACGGAACTCATCCTCTAATATCAGCAGGTCTTTGCTCCTGAAGCCCACGACGGAGTGTACCTCGCAGCCAAGATTGTGCAGCTTTTTCGCAATGGGGTACGCAATGGCGCAGCCTACGCCGCCGCCGACCACGCAAACCTTTTTCAGTCCGTCAACGTGACTTGGAACGCCCAGCGGCCCGACAAAATCATGTATACAATCGCCCTGTTCAAGGGTGTTGAGCTCCATCGTCGCCCCGCCGACTATCTGAAAAATTATGGTCACGGTGCCCTTTTCCCTGTCAAAATCCGCAATTGTCAGGGGCACGCGCTCGCCATCCTCCGTGGCGCGAAATATTATGAACTGGCCCGGCTCGGCCTTCCTCGCTATAAGAGGGGCGTTCACCACCATTTTTGTGACGGTGGGGTTAAGGGCCGTTTTTTCAAGAATTTTAAACACGGCTATTACTTCCTTTCCGATTGGTTCCCTTTATTATATCAAATTGCGACTGAAAAAGCAACACAGTTTTTATGTTTTACGCCGTCAATTTTAAGTTGATTTAAGCCTAAATTTCCAGACTTGCCGTTTCGAGGCCGTTGGAGCGGGCGGTGAAAGTTATTTTCGCCGCATCCGAGCCGTCGCTTTGAACCACAGCCGCGCAGCAGCCGTTGAAGGCCCGGCGGCGGGTGGCCTTGTCGGGCTCGTGGCTGCTTGGGTCGCCGTTGCCCACGCCGATTATCTTAGCGCCGGCGGTGACGGAAAAGTTTATCTCACTGTCGGCATAGGGAACAAAATTGCCGTCCGCGTCGAGGACGTAGGCCTTTACAACGATAGCGTCTTCGACGTCCCTCCTAAGCCGGCGGTTAGCTTCAAGCCGTATTTTTGCCGGAGCGCCGGCGGTGACGGACTCCTGGGCACAGACCCTTTGTCCGTCGTTTTTCCCGTAGGCGACCAGCTTCCCGGGCTCAAAGGTCAGGGGCCAGTCGATGTGGCCGGTCTTGTCCAGTTCGCGTTCGCCGAGGGAGCGGCCGTTGAGTACCAGTTCAACGAAATCGCAGTTGCCCACGATGCGCAGATTGACCGCCTCGCCGGGTTCCTTTAGGCTCCAGTGGGGGAAGAAATGCACCACCGGTTCAGTGCCCCAGACCGCCTTGTAATAATACCAAGCGTCCTTTGGGAAACCGCAGGTGTCCATTATGCCGAAATGCGAGCTTATGCATGGCCAGGCGTAGGGCGTCGGCTCGCCCCGGTAATCGAAGCCGGTCCACACAAAAATGCCGGTCAAGCGCGGATTGGCCACAAGGTCTTTCCAGCTTTTTTCATGGGTGCAGCACCATATGGCAAGGTTTGTTTCGTAGCTGGTGCAGTAGCCCCGTTCGCGGTCATCGGCGTATATGCCACGGGTGGTAGTAGAGCTCGTGCTCTCCGTGCAGATCATGAGGCGATCGGGGTATTCGGCCTGGTCTTTTATGTACTGGTCTTTCCGCTGTCCGTAATTATAACCCATGATGTCCATAGCTTCTTCGTAATTATTCTCGTCCCAGCCGTGGTTCATGGCCACCGTGGTGGGGCGTGTCGGATCCAGCCTGTTCACCACGCGGCGCAGCGTTTGCTCGATGCGCTTGCCGGTCTTTGTGCCAAGTATGACCTCCTCATTGTCAAGGCACCACAGGATTATGCTGGGATGATTGCGGTCGCGGAGTATTAAGGAGCGCAGATCGTCAAGTCCGCGGGGACTGCTGTCCAGCTTGCGGTTTTCATCCATAACAAGCATACCCAGACGGTCGCAGGCGTCGAGCAGCGACTCTGTGGCCGGGTGGTGGGAGCTGCGGTAGGCGTTGCTGCCCATATCTTTAAGGCTTTGTATTTTGTATTCGTTAATGCTGTCGGGCAGGGCCGAGCCTATGCCCGCAAAGTCCTGATGATTGCAGGTGCCCTTTATGACGACCTTTTTTCCGTTAAGGAAAAAGCCGTTTTTGTCAAAGAATATGGTGCGTATGCCAAAAGTGGTCTCGCAGTTGTCAACGGTTTCGCCGTTCCAGAGTATTTTTGATACGGCCTTATAAAGGTTAGGGCATTCAATGTCCCACAGCATGGGGCTATTGACATTTACATACTGTGTGACGGTGGTTTTGTCGGTGTTTTCGACGTTAAATTCAGTCGCCGCCTCGCCCGCCTTTTCCCCGTCCGGGCCGTATATTTCGGTCACCAATTCACCGGCGTCTGGCAGGGGGCCGTGATTGACTATAGTGGTATCGACCTTGACCCTCGCAAGGCCGTCCTCAACCTGAGACGTAACACAGGTGCCCCACTTTTCGATGCGGAGCTGGTCGGTAACCGTCAGCCAAACGTGGCGGTATATGCCCGCGCCCTCGTACCACCAGCCCTCAAACTCTCTGGCGTCCACCTTGACGAACATGACGTTTTCGCCCTCGTCACCGTAACGCAGATAGTCGGTTATATCGTATGAAAAGCTGGTATAACCGCTGAAATGGCTGCCGATAAGGTGACCGTTGAGCCAGACGGTCGAATTGCGCGAGACTCCGTCAAACTCTATTTCCACGTGCCGGCCCTCCCACTCGGCAGGGATGCCGAACACCTTGCGGTAACAGCCGACGCCCGTGGGGAGATAGCCCTGAGCGTCCCACTCGTCCTTGGAGAAATTGCCCTCCACAATCCAGTCGTGGGGCAGAGTGACCTCGCGCCAATCATTTTCGCTTACGGCAACTCTTTCTTCCTTATCGTTATAGGCAATCTGCGTCCACTCGCCGTCCCTGCCCTTTCCGATATCGGTAAGGCCGCCTGTGCGCCCGGCCTTTATGGCGTACTGGACGTGGATATCGCCCTTGTAAAATTTCCAGTTGTCGTTGAATTTTTTATGTATTCTCTGCATAGCTTACCTCTTTATTAATAGAATATGGATTCGATAGTTTTCTGTTTTTCGTTAGTGACGCCGGTCTCGCCCAGCCTTATTTCGTAGACCTCCCGGTGAGTGCGGGTCATTTCGGCGGTTATTTCTTCATAGGGCCGCCCGCACACGTCCACAAGGCCTATCTGGTAGTTTTCACCGTCAAAGCGGCCCAGATATGGCTGGTCCGCATACTGGAACCAGTGAGCGCCGAGACACATGGGATGAGCGGCGCAGCGGTGCATATACCGCCGATAGGCTTTTGCCCTGTCCTCCTGAGAGGCAACGGCCTGTATGCCGGTGGCGTCGAGGCCCCTGTCCAGGGCGCCAAAGTGGAACTCGCCTATCATGACGGGCATATCCACCATCTTGACCATGTTTTCAATGCTGTCCCAAGGGTCCTGGCGGTAGCAGTTGAAGCTGAACACGTCCATATATTCCTTGCCCGCGGCCAGAGCCGGACTGCTGAGCCAGGCATAGCGCATACCTAAATTCAGATGATTGGGATCAACGGTCTTTAAAGCCAGGGCCGGCGCCTTTATAAACTCCCGCACCATTTCCTCGGAAAGTTTTTCCGTATCGGCCTTGGCGGCGGAGTTAAATCCGCCGACGCCGTTTTTCATATCCTCAAAGGAAGCAAAATTTGTTTCCCACGCGGCGTTGAGATTTTCGACAGTCCCATATTTTTTCTTGAGCATGCCGATGAGCCAATCCTTACTGTAAAAATCTTCCGCGCTTTCGAGGGTCATTTCGGCAATATTCAGCCGGTCCACAAAGGCCCAGTTGGGTTCGTTGCTCATAAAATAACCTATCATGTACCGATCGTCCCGGCGCGGTTCCAACTGCCGCGCCCAACGGGCGCTGTCGGCGGCATATTCCGGGTCGAACACGTCCGGGAAGTCACGGAAAATATATTTCCTCGCCTTGGGGAAGCCGTGGAGTATATGGACATAGGGCGTCTTTGCAAACTCAATGAACCGCGGATCGCTCCAGCAGGCCACGGTATTGGCTCCCCACTGCCGCAGGCGGCGGAGGGTAATTCTGCACCAGGCTTCATACCATTTATCGCCAAAGGCGCGGACGTAGTTTGCCTTAGCCCAGCTGTAAAAGCCCTGGCCAAGCTCACCGCCCGCGGGCAGCTCCCCGCAGAGCCGGGCTATGCCCTCTATATTGCAGTCGCCGCCCACGCCTACGCAGTCGGGGCCGACGCTGAAAAAGGCGCAGCCCTCTGGGTCGGCCAGCCAGTATTTATCCCCGTTCTTGCGGAGAGCGAAAAAGCCTGTTGGTTCAAACCGCTTTTTCAGGCTGCCGCCGTATTTTCCACATCCGGGAGCGGTCTCCGGCAGTGGCTTTTCATACTCGGCGCGGAGATAGGCCGTCATTTCGGCGGCATTTTTGGTCTTGCCGGGCCAGTCTCCGGCGGCCTTCTGCCCCAGTTCGTCCACGAGCGGACTGCCCTCCAAGGGGAAATCAGGTTTAGCGTCCGATATGTAAAGGCCGTGGAGCCGTATCTTCGTTTCCGCCGGTGCGCGGTCGAGGCCCACGGCAAAACGGGTAATGTTTTCAGGCTTTACCGGCCGGCCCTGAGTTACGGTTTTAAGCTTGCCGGGGGTGCGCTTCATGAACAGCTCCTTACCAAGAGCGGCGGAAACCGGCAGGGCAAGGCGCGTCCTTAGCCCCGGCAGCAAGCCCATTTTTATGCTTTCGGCGCAGGGCCCGTCGCCGCCGTCCCAAAACTTCCACAGCACGCTTACGCAAAAGCCGGAAAGATTGGTCACATCCATTACGATCCAGCCTTCCGTCCGACGGCCCGCCGCGAAGTCCTTTTCCTCAAAGCGCAGCTCGCCGCCCTCGGGCGGGAACAAATACACGCCGCCGTCAAGCGCTCTTACATTTTTGAGCTCCATTGCTAAACCCTCCCATCGGTTCTCTTTGATTATTATAGCATTGACGCAAATTAAATACAAGCCCTAAATAAAATTTTTAGGCGAAAGGGGCTCGGAAAAAATTCGCTCTATAACCTGGGGAGCACGGGGGCCGTAGTTCAAGGGCATAAAATAAGAAAATTCGCTCGTAATGGCGAATTTTCTTCATTAAATTATTATTTTATTCTAAATGAATGATTATAAATTTGCCTTAAATTAAGTCTTTCGGCCAAAATGGGGTTCCCGCAAAACGGCGAAGCCGATTTTGTGGGGAAAAGGAGTCACAGAGAGGTAAGTCAGGTTTAGATTTTTTAAATCTAAACCCGCGATACCGAGCTTGTGACGACGCCGGTCTGCGCCATTTTTTCCCGGCCCCAATCTATACTTATCTGTAGTAGTTATACTGCATAATGGCGTTGACGTCATAAAAATACTGTCTTAAACAGAAGAAAGCGATAAGGCCCACAACCACAGATATGGCCATCATTATCAACTGCGCCTTGGCCCAATTTCGCGAGGTATCGTCATATGACTCGTCAAAGCTCCACACAAAGAGCATTACCAAAAAGGCAACCGACCCAACGCAGGGAATAAAATTGATTATGTACCGCAGTATCCACCCGCCCAGAGTGACGTGCTTTTTTTCGGGAACGGAAAAATTGACGCCGGTATTTTGAACCGGCACGGCGGGTACAACAGGGGCGGCGGGCTGCTCGGGAGAGGCGGGTTCGGCGGGTATATCCACCTTGGCTCCGCAGCTGGGGCAGTAAATGTCTCCGTCCTTGAGATTGGCTCCGCACTTATTACAAACCATAATTGCAGCTCCTTTCACTAAAATAGGTATTATGATTTTTCAGCAGGAGATACAGCCTCCCGCTTGGAACGCTGATGACGGGCCTTTGGCCCTTATTAAATTTTATCCTATACGGACTGATTTGTCAACACTTTTTGCGCATATTTTGTCAACAAAAATCACGCCAGCTTCGCCTGAGCGACAAGCATATCCAAAGCCGTCCAGGGCTCTATGCGGCCCTGCTTTATGTCACGGTCGGCGTCGCGGCACAAGGAAATCAGGTTTTCAAGGCCCTCCTCCGAAACGCGGGCGGCCTTGTTAACGCTTTTATCCGCCACAAAAGGCGCAACGCCCAGCTTTTTTGCCACGACCGAGCGCTGATAGCCCACTCCAAGCAGTACCTTGGCGCGGTAGACTGTCAATAACTGACCGGCGAACAGCGAAAGAAACTGTACCGGCTCGGTGCGGTTTTGCCGAAGCTCGCCGAGGTATCCGTAGCTCAAATCCCGCCGGCCGTCGATTATGGAATCTATGAGCTTAAAAGCCCTGTCTTCGGCGGGGCGGATTATAACCGCGTCAATGTCGGCGCGGGTTATTTGTTCGCCCGGGGCATAGGCGGTGACCTTTTCCATCTCGGTCTTTAGAACGGCCATGCTTCTGCCGAGGCTGGCTATCAGATACGAGGCGCAGTCCCGGTCTATCAGCTTGCCGCCCTTGGACGCGGCCATGGCCAGCCAAGGTATGAGCTTGGCTTCGGTTTGCAATGGAAATTCCACGACAGTACCGGCATTTTCACAGACCTTGCGCAGACCGGCGGAAGCCTTCTTTTTTTCGGGGTCCGGCTCCCAAAGCAAAACGCAGACCGTGGGCGGCAGATTTGAAAACAGCTCCTCCCAATCGGCTTTGCCTTTGAGCCGCGCGTCAAACAGGCCGCACTTACGCAGCACGAGCAGCTTGCGGTCGCTCATCATGGGCAGACCGTTTACAAAATCGGCGCAAAGGCCAAAATCGGGCACGTCGCTGTAGCTTTGGTAGTTAAAATCCTCAAAGCCCGGAGCAACGAGCCTTTCCTTGGCCTGCTCGATACATTTTTCCTTTAAAAAGTCCTCCGCGCCTGTCAGCAGATACAAAGTTGACGGGAGACCGGCTTTTATTTCGTTTTTAAACTGTTCATAGGTCATGAGCTGCCTCATTTCATAATACTGCGCCTAATACGCGCCCAACATTGTGAAAATCAGAATAAAGCAAAAGGGCCCCTCGGCCCTTTCCAGGGCGCTGACAAAGGTCAGCGCTCCCGCGGGAACAACCCAAGCGGTTCTCCTGCAAAACACTTTTCGCATCGGGCGCTTTCGCTTGCGAAATATCCCAATTAAGGCATATAATCCCAGGTACGTGCCCTGGGATTATATGCTGATTAAACCTTTCGGCTTTTTATGCTTATTTAAGCTCTACCTTAGCGCCAACTTCTTCAAGCTGAGCCTTATACTTCTCGGCGTCATCCTTGCTGATGGCTTCTTTAAGGGTAGTGGGAGCGCCGTCAACGGCAGCCTTAGCTTCTTTAAGACCAAGACCGGTGATCTCGCGAACTACCTTTATAACCTTAATCTTCTCAGCGCCGGCTTCGGCCAGAACCAGGTCAAACTCGGTCTTCTCCTCAGCGGCGGGAGCGGCGGCGCCGGCAACACCGGCAACGGCAACGGGAGCGGCGGCGCTTACGCCAAATTCCTCTTCCATAGCCTTAACAAGTTCGGCAACCTCAAGCAGCTTGAGTTCCTTTATGGCATCGATAATTTCCTGAATTGTCATTACAAACAACCTCCAATATTTTAAAATAATATTTCCTTTGAATTTCGCCTTATTCGGCAGCTGCAGTCTCGGCAGCGGCCTCGGGCGCGGGAGCCTCAACAGCCTCAGCGGGAGCCTCGGCGGTGGGCTTTTT
>CANRHW010000012.1 GCA_947630525.1 uncultured Clostridia bacterium
TGGAGCGAGGATTTCGGCTATTATTTAAAGGCCGCTCCCGGCGCGATGTTCGGCATAGGGGGAGGGGAATGTCCGCCACTCCATACTCCGGATTATGACTTCCCAGACGAGCTTATAAAAGTGGCCGTTGAAACATTCCAAAAGCTTGCAAGGTGATTTAATGAAAGGGAACGAACTCAAGAGAATGGCCGAAGCGCCCATACCAGGACTTATAGTTACTTTGGCGATACCTACGATTATTACAATGACGGTGACCGCAATTTACAATATGGCCGACACATTTTTTGTGTCGCAGCTTGGGACGAGCGCCTCGGGAGCAATAAGCATAGTGTTTTCGCTCATGGCCATAATTCAGGCGGTTGGCTTTACTATTGGCATGGGCAGCGGAACCACTGTCTCGCGCCTGCTTGGCGGCGGAGATAAGGCGACGGCAAACTCCGTGGTTTCGGGCGGCTTTTTCTTCGCCCTCGCCATGGGTGTGCTGCTGATGATACCCGGATTGATTTTTCTTAAGCCGCTTATGTACCTTTTGGGCTCCACGGATACGATTTTACCTTATGCGTCTGATTATGCAAGGTACATAATCGTTGCGGCCCCGCTCATGATAACGACGTTTTTTATGAACAATATACTGCGGTTTGAGGGTAAAGCGAAGCTGGCGCTGCTGGGTATGGTGTCAGGCGGTCTTTTAAACATGGGCATGGACCCACTGTTTATATTCGCGTTTAAAATGGGCGCCGCCGGCGCCGGACTTTCAACCGCCTTAAGTCAGTGCGTAAGTTTCGGCATACTTTTGGTAATTTTCCTCTCGGGCCATTCTGAGCTTAAAATATCGCCTAAACTGATTGCGCGCGACGTAAAAACCTACCTCGGCATACTTAAAAACGGCGCACCGTCCTTTATGCGCCAGGGACTTGGCAGCATTGCGACGGCAATGCTGAACTTTGCCGCCAAGCCATATGGCGATCCGGCCATTGCGGCCATGGGTATTGTCGGGAAGATTTTCATGCTGATTTTTTCTTGCGTTATTGGCTTCGGTCAGGGATTTCAGCCGGTGGCAGGCTATAATTACGGCGCGGGCAATATAGGTAGGCTCAAAGAGGCATGCCTGTTCTTTTTTAAAGTTGGGACGGTTATTATGACCGTTTTAGCGGCCGTGGGGTTTGTGTTTGCCCCGCAGATAATACCAGCTTTTATCAAGGACAGCGACAAGGTTACTGAGCTAAAGACGATTGAAATAGGGGTGAGGGCCCTCAGATTGCAGTGCATTGCCATGCCGTTCATGCCAATAGGCACGGTTTGCAACATGACCTTTCAATCTATCGGCAAGGCCGCCCCGGCGACGTTTTTGGCAATGTGCAGACAAGGAGTTTACTTTTTGCCGCTTATCGTTATCCTGCCGCAGTTTTTGAAGCTCGGCGGAGTTGAGATGGCGCAGCCTATAGCCGACGTGCTTACGGCAATCACATGCGTACCCTTTGCCGTTTCGTTCCTGAAAAAGCTGTCAAAGCCGGATATGACGGTATAATTCGTTAGGGGACCCACAGAAAAAAATACAGCCAATTCAACAAAATAAAAATTTTGTTGAATTGGGGAGAGAAAAAACTGAGAGAGAGGATGTTATCAATGGTACAGGCTTACTCGGATATGCCGCAGACTATACGCAGCTTTTTCAGTTATATGTCCAATATAAAAGGTAAATCTGACAAAACCGTTCATGAGTACTACTATGATTTACGCACTTTTTTCAGGTTCATGAAATGCTCTCGCGGACTTTCGGATTTTAAAGATTTTGATGAGCTGGATTGTTCGGATATTACGGATGATTTTATCAGGTCAATTACCCTTGACGACATTTATGAATTCTTGACATACGCCAATAAAATTCGGGATAACGGCCCGATTGCCCGTGCGCGTAAGGTTTCGGCGCTCAAAAGCTGCTTTAACTATTTATCTACAAAGGCGCGGATCGTCGATGTGAACATTACAAAGGAACTTGACGCTCCAAAGCAGCCCGAACGGCTGCCAACGTATTTGACCCTTGATGAAAGCAAACGCCTGCTTGACGCTGTTGACGGTGAATTTAAGGTCAGGGATTACTGTATAATATTGTTATTCCTCAACTGCGGTATGCGATTGAATGAGTTAGTCGGCATTAATGTTAATGATATCATGGACAATCGTTTGACTGTTACCGGAAAAGGCAATAAACAACGCACCGTATATTTGAACAGTTCATGTGTGGACGCAATTAACGAATATTTGCGCATACGGCCTACTGATAACCTAAAGGACAGAAATGCGCTTTTCCTAAGCAAACAAAAATCTCGTATTTCCGCTAACATGGTTTACAAAATGGTACAGAAAAACCTGCTCCGGGCTGGGCTTGACACCGACCGATATTCGCCGCATAAGCTGCGGCATACCGCGGCCACGCTAATGTATAAATACGGCAAGGTAGATGTTCGCGCCTTGCAGGAGATTTTGGGCCATGAGCAGCTTTCCACAACGCAGATATATACTCATGTTGACGAAGAGGAACTCCGCGACGCTATCGGCCGCAATCCTTTAGCGGATTTTAAGCACACAGAGGATAATAAGGAAAAAATTTAAAATTAATGTTGATTTTTTACTTATGATTTGCTATAATATAAAAGGTGTGCGGTTTGCCGCCAAATAATTCTCAGGAGGAATGTTTATGCCTACAAAAGTTGTAATGGGCGCCCAGTGGGGCGACGAAGGCAAGGGTAAGGTTATTGATATATTGGCCGGGCAGAGCGATGTTGTGGTACGTTCTCAGGGCGGCAATAACGCCGGGCATACTGTTGTTGCCGGCGGCGAGGAATATAAGCTTCATCTTATCCCCTCCGGTATCCTCTATCCTGAAACACTCTGCCTTATAGGCAACGGCGTTGTAGTTGACCCCAAGGTGCTTCTTGAGGAAATAGACATGCTCACGGCCAAGGGAGTGGACGTCAGCAATCTGCGCGTCGATGCCCGCGCACACGTGATACTCCCCTATCATATCGCACTTGACGGCCTCAGTGAAAAGGCCCGCGGCAGCGCCGAGATCGGCACTACCAAGCGCGGTATCGGCCCATGCTATATGGATAAGGCCGAACGCAGCGGCATACGTATGCACGAGTTTATTGACGAGGCGTTGTTCCGCCGCAGATTTAAAGAAAATCTTGATATGAAAAACCTTTTCATTGAAAAGGTTTATAACGAAAAACCTCTTAAATATGAGGACTATATTGAAGAATATGTGGGCTATGCAAAGAGATTGGCTCCCTATGTAACCGACTGCACGGTGCTGCTTTATGACGCGATAAAGGCCGGTAAAAAAGTGCTTTTTGAGGGCGCTCAGGCTACGCTCCTTGATATTGATTTGGGCACGTATCCCTATGTTACATCCTCCCATCCCGTAAGCGGCGGTGTTTGCATTGGCGCCGGTGTCGGACCTACCGTTATTGACGAGTGCATCGGCGTTGTCAAGGCCTACACCACTCGCGTGGGCAAGGGCCCCTTCCCCACCGAGCTTTTTGACGAGACCGGCGATCTTATACGTAACCGGGGCGGCGAGTTTGGCACAACAACGGGCCGGCCCAGAAGAACCGGTTGGTTCGACGCGGTGATTGTTAAATTTGCGGTTCGCACCAGCGGTCTTACGAGCATAGCCGTGAACAAGATCGATACTCTGGCCAACTTGGGCGAAATTAAGCTGTGCTCAGGGTATAAGTATAAGGGTCAGATAATTACAGATTTCCCGTATTCGCTTGATATATTGGCGGAGTGTGAACCTGTATATGAAACTATGCCCGGCTGGGAAGGCGACATAAGTAATATAAAGAGCTATGACGAACTGCCTCAAAACGCAAAGAATTATATTCGTCGAATTGAGGAGCTCTGCGATGTAAAGGTTTCTATGGTCGGTATTGGCCCTGACCGCACTCAGATCCTCGAAAAATAAATTGGACGCAATAATTAAGTTATGGGGCCGTAAAAAAATGGCGCAGACCGGCGTCGTCACAAGCTCGGTATCGCAGGTTTAGATTTAAAAAATCTAAACCTGGCTTACCTCGCTGTGACTCCTTTTCCCCACAAAATCGGCTTCGCCGTTTTGCGGGGGCCCCATTTTGGCTAAAATCCTTTATTTATGGCAAATTTGAGTATTATATAATCATTCAGTTAAAATAAAATAATGTATTAATGTAGAAAATTCGCCCTTATGAGCGAATTTTCTCATTTTTTGTCCTTGAACTACGAACGAAAATCACCACTCGGCGTACCTGTGTACGCCGTCGGGAGTGCTTGCTCGGCTTCGCCTGCGCGAGCTGATTTTCGTCCATTCTACGCGATTTTTTCTGCCGGCCCCAGTGCCTTTTAATTACAGTGTGAGTTTTTTACAGCCTTTTTATTATTGCTCTTCGTTATAAACGTCAACTACCAATACGCCGCTATCAAAGCTTACCTCCCCCACTTTGGCTTCGAGCACGTTGCTGAGCCAAATCGAGCGATACATATCAATATCCGCATTGTCAAGCGGGTACTTAAAGCCTTTAAGCGTCAGGCCCTTAACCGGCTGGAGAGGGATAAATGAAACAGCCGTCCCGGGCGCCGCATGAATAAACTGGTGTTTCTCCGCAGCATACATCAGATTGCAGCGGTCAACAAGGAAAGCCCTCTTTCCCATACGGCGCAAATCTTCCAGCAAACCGATGTTGGAAAGTGTGTGATCCAGCCTGCTGCCTGTACACCCAAGCAGCAGCAGCTCGTCATAGCCCCGCTCCAGGGCCAAGCTGACGGCCACATGAGTGTCGCTGTAATCTTTTTCCGGCTGAAGACGCAAGGTCTCCACATCACAGGGCAATTCTCCGTTAAAAGAGTCAAAATCACCAACCAAAAAATGAGGTTTAATACCCATTTTAAGGCAATGCGAAAAACCGCCGTCAGCGCAGATTATATAGTCGTCATTATTTATAAGCTTTTTTATGTAGTCGTAGTCGGCAATAGTTCCGGCGCTTATTATAACCGCGCGCATCAGGCAAGCTCCTTAAAGCGGCGCACCGCGGCGGAGGGATTGTCGGCCTTGAACACCGCGCTGCCGGCCACAATGACATTCGCCCCGGCGTCGGTTATTACTTTAAGATTGTCTAATGAGATACCGCCGTCAACCTGAATGTCAATGGGCCTGTCCCCTATCATTCCCTTTAGGTCGCGAACCTTATTGACCATGGCGGGAATGAATTTTTGCCCGCCAAAGCCGGGATTAACCGTCATAATCAAAATCATGTCCACATCATCGAGCACATATTTAAGACAGCTTATATCGGTAGCCGGATTTAATGCGACACCGGCCCGCAGACCGAGAGAATGTATATGGCTCAATGTGCGCTGTAGGTGAGGCGCGGCCTCGGCATGAACCGTGATTATATCCGCCCCCGCTTTTGCAAAAGCGTCGATATGCTTGTCGGGCTCTTGTATCATAAGATGGCAGTCGAAAATAAGGCCGGAGCTCTTACGCAGACAGGCGACCACTGGCGGGCCAATGGTTATATTGGGAACAAAACTCCCGTCCATTACGTCGATGTGCAGATAATCCGCCCCGGCGGCCTCGACAATGGCAACACTTTCTCTAAGCGCGCCGTAATCGGAAGCCAAAATAGACGGCGATAGCTTTATGCTCATTTGTTCTCCTCCCAATCCTTTATATTTTTCAATATTTCGTACATCTGCTTATAGCTGGCATAGCGGCTTTTAGCGATATCGCCTTTTTCCAGCGCCGCAATGACCGCGCAATTCGGCTCGGCCGTGTGAGTGCAGCCCCTAAAGCGGCACTGCCCCTCGTATTTTGCAATTTCCGGGAAAAACAGTCGAAGCTCCTGGGCCTTAATACCTTCCACTTCGAGCCGTGAAAAGCCCGGCGTATCAAGCACGTACCCGCCGTGGGCCGGTATCAGTTCAACATGGCGGGTGGTATGCCGGCCCCTTTCGATGCGGCTCACATCGCCTACAGTGAGCTGTCTGCCGGTCACAAGGCTGAGCAGGCTGGACTTCCCCACTCCGCTCAGGCCGGCAAAGGCGACGGTTTTTTTGTCAATGAGTTCAGTTATTTGTGGTATTCCCTTTCCCTCCCGGGCGCAAACCGTAAAGGCTCTGTAGCCCGCGCCGCGATAAATAGACACAAGCATTTCCGCGTTCTCGTCGGAAACAAGATCAGTTTTATTGACGCAGACAACGCCCTCTATATTCTTTGACGCCGCCGTGGCAAGCAGCTTGTCGGTAAGCGTCAGATCTGGCTCTGGAGAAGCCGCCGCACAAACTAACAGTAAAATATCAATATTAGCTACGCTCGGACGTACTAGAAAATTCCTGCGGGGAAGTATCCTGTCAATACTGCCCGTGCCGTCTTTGTCTATACTGACGCTAACCATATCCCCAACCATGGGAACGAGTTCACGGCGCAGACGGCCGCGGGCGCTGCATTCCACAAGTCCGTTCTCGGTGCTGACATAGTAGCTGCCGCCGACGCCCTTTATGATTTTACCTTCGGCCGTCATCACTGGAACACTACCTCTTTTGTGCCTACAAATTCATTGTCATAATAAATATCAACGTTTATCGTGCCACGGCTTTTAAGGCTGATAACCGCGGTTCCGGCTTCGGTGTTATGATCCTTTTCATATATCACCTTGCCGTCGCATATGAGCTTGACCGTGACCTTTGACCTGTCGTCAGGCAAATACAGGGTCAGATATGAGGTTTTCATTTCGGGCACTTGTTCAGGGTCGTCAACGATCTGCAGAGGCTCCGGCTGCTGAGTATTGGGGCCTGACGGCGTTGTCTCATCCTCGCTGTTTTTGCCGTCATCGTCAGATTCCTTGGCCGGGCCGGTGCTGACATATATATCGATATTGCTGCCCCTCGCCACCTTTTCCGAAGCGTCGGGGCTTTGATCATAGACCTTGCCTTTGTCCTCTTTGTTATTGGTATAGTAAACCTGCCCAACTTCAAAACCGCTGCGCTCAATGAGCACTCGGGCGTCTTCCTCGGTCGAGCCTACTACCTTGGGTACGATCGAATTTTCACTGCCGGTTGAAACGTAAAGCGTAAGACTGTCGCCGGTGCTGAGAATATTGCCGGCCTCCGGCTCCTGACGTACAATGGTGCCGGCGGGATAAACGTCGCTGCTTTCTTCTTCCTTAACTACAATTATTCCCTTGTTGGCAAGCTGTGCCTGAACGTCGTCAAACTGTAATTTTGAGTAGTCCTCAAGAGTGACAACGTCGGGCCCCTCGCTGACGACAACTCTGATCTCACGGACACTGCTGACCGTAGCGTCGGAATTTGGAGTTTGAGAAATGATAGTGCCTTTTTCAGCGGGATTGTGTTCATATGCCTCGACGGCAAGGGTGAAGCCCTTACTGTCGCCAATAAGAGTATCCAACATATTTTCCGCGTCTTCAACTGAAAGGCCGGTGACCTTGGGCACGGGGATTTCAACTTCGTTCCTGTGCCTGAAACGGATTACCGCATAAGTTGCAAGGAGAGCGATCACCAGAGCCGTGGCAATTATTACGGTGAGCATGACCATCGTGTTGTCCTTTTTCTTCCGGCGGACAGTCTCTCTGGAATTTTCTCCCCTCAGAGTTTCGGCCCTTTCCTCCTGCCTTGAATGCGTCGCCGCGCTGTCGTCTACGCGGCGCTTTACCTCGTTTGTGTCGATTTTGCGGGTTCTACCGTTGTCGGGTTCGTTACTTTCAATCTCCGCGTCGGGGTCGATATATAGCAGCTTAAGATCATTGAGCACGTCTTCCGCGGTTGCGTATCTCAACCGCACCTCTTTGCTCATAGCCTTAAGTATTATCTGTTCAATTCCCTTGGGAATGGAGGAATTGAGCTTTCTTGGCGGGATAGGTTCCTCCCGTATATGCTTCATGGCCACAGCAACAGGCGTTTCGGCGTCAAAGGGTATCTGGCCGGTGAATAGCTCGTACATGACAACGCCAAGGGAATATATGTCGCTGCGTTGATCGGTATAACCGCCGCGGGCCTGCTCCGGGGAAAGGTAGTGAGCGCTGCCTATGGCCGTACTGCTCATTTTTGTGGTATTGTTGTTGGACGCCCTCGCTATGCCGAAATCGGTCACCTTTAGTATTCCTTCGGGAGTAAGCACGATGTTTTGGGGTTTAATGTCCCTGTGAATGATGTGCTTTTGATGAGCGTGTTCAAGAGCGCGGCATATCTGCATGGAATAATCCGCGGCTTCCTTCCAGTATAAACCGCCAGGCTTATTCTTAATATAATCTTTAAGTGTCCGTCCGCTGAGAAACTCCATTACGATATATTGTATACCGTCCTCGTCGCCGACGTCGTAAATCTGAACTATGTTTTGATGCGACAGGCTGGCCGCCGCCTGAGATTCGATGTTAAAGCGGCGTATAAACTCCTCGTCTTCCTTATATTCGCTGTGGAGCACCTTTACGGCCACAAAACGATTAAGCATACGGTCCTTGGCCTTATAAACATTGGCCATGCCTCCGCTGCCCACTTTTTCAATTATTTCATATCTGTTCCCGAGAACTCTTCCGATCACTGTTGTCACCTACCTTTTTATGAGCACAACCGTAATGTTGTCCTGCCCGCCGCCGGCATTTGCCAGCTCCACCAGCCGCTTGGCTTTTTCTTCGAGGCTGGTATTTTCACTGAGAATATAGGCAATGTCAATTTCGGCGACCATATTTGTAAGCCCGTCGCTGCACATAAGGATAATATCCCCCGGCTTGAACGACATGAGATATGTGTCGGCAAGCACGGTCTCCTGCGTCCCGAGGGCTCTTGTAATATAGTTGCGCTGTTCGTATGTAAGCGCCTCGTCCCGTGTTAACCGCCCCTGATCGATCATTTCTTCAACAAGAGAGTGATCCTTGGTGACCTGATATAAGCCGTGGCCGTTGAAAATATATACCCTGCTGTCGCCTACGTGGCCGATATGCACTCCCTCGGGAGAGATAACGCATACGTCGCAGGTGGTTCCCATGCCGCTGTACAGAGGCTTGGTGAGCGACATGGCGTAAACATGGTTGTTGGCGTGGTTCATTGCGGAATTTATTTTGACGAAGAGATTGCCGTCATCCTCCGCCATAAGTTCCTCCATGGTTTTTACGATGTCTGCCGCGGCCTCGGCGCTGGCAATTTCACCGGCCCTGTGGCCCCCCATACCGTCGCAGAGAACAAAAACCGGGTAGCGGCCGTTTTCCGAAACGGCACAATAATCCTGATTTTGCTCACGCATTTTTCCGATATCAGACAATTCAAAATGTTCCATATTTACTCAACTCCCTTCGCTTACAATTGATCGACGATCTCTCTGTTCCTCAGCTGCCCGCAGGAGGCGCTTATGTCCGCGCCAAGTTCTCTCCGGAGAGTGGCGTTGACGCCGTTGTTGTTAAGATAGTCCATGAAAGCCTTGACGCTCTCTCTGTCTGTGCGGACGTAATCCCTTTCACTCACCGGATTGACAGGAATTAGATTTACATGACAGTTTCTATGCCTGAGCAGCTTTGCCAAAGCCGCCGCATGAGCAAGACTGCCGTTTTTTTCTGACAGGGCATATTCAAAAGTGACTCTCCGGCCGGTTTTGTTGAAGTACTCGTCACAGGAGGCAAGCGTCTCCGCTATAGTATATGCCTTGGCGACCGGCATCATTTCACGGCGCAGACCGTCGTCCGGCGCATGTAGGGACAAAGCCAGGTTGACCGGCATACCCTCGCCGGCAAACCGGCGTATTTTATCCGCAAGGCCACAGGTGGAAATAGTTATGTGCCGCCAACCGATGCCAAGCCCGTTAGGGTCGTTTATGATTTTAAGAAATTTAATTATATTATCATAGTTGTCAAAGGGCTCGCCTATGCCCATTACAACTACATTACTGATTTTTTCGCCCAAATCTCTTTGGGCGGCTATGATTTGTCCCGCAATTTCGTGCGGGGCAAGGCCCCTCACAAGGCCGTTAAGCGTTGACGCGCAAAAGGTACAGCCCATACGGCAGCCCACCTGCGAGGATATACAGACGGAATAGCCGTGATGATAACTCATAACCACGGTTTCGACAAGATTACCGTCCCGGAGCTCAAATAGGTACTTTATTGTTCCGTCCAACTTTGACACCATTTTTTTACGTATCTGCGGCAGGTATATCTCCGCATTCAGAGCGAGCTTTTCTCTCAGCTTTTTACTGAGGTCGGTGCAATCGTCAAGGCTCCCGGCGCCGCGGCTTATCCAGCGGAATATTTGTTTGCCGCGGAAAGCGCCCTCTCCCATTGAAAGCATATATGCGGTAAGCTCGTCAAGGGTCAGGTCGCCAAGATTAAGTGGCATTGCGCGATCCCTCCTGTCTAAATTCTGCAAAATGCCGAAATATAAAAGCCGTCAGTACCGTGTTTGTCCGGCCTGAGCTGAATTGCGGAGCTGTCGGGTTCAGGCCCGCAGCCGAGAGCCGCCGAAGCGAATTCCGGATGTGTTTTCAAAAACCATTTGGTAATACCCTCGTTTTCCGCTTTGCTTATGGTGCAAGTGGAATAAACCAACCGCCCGCCGGGGCTGACGTAGGCCGCAGCGTTATTAAGTATCTCCTGCTGTAAATTGGCCAGCTCGCGGCTGTCTGTCTCGTCTTTTTTCCATTTTATATCGGGTTTGCGCCGGAGTATACCCAAGCCGGAGCAGGGGCCGTCAACAAGAACTCGGTCAAAAGCGCCTTCAAATTCGGGGTTGAACCTTGCCGCGTCATTGAGCCTGGCATTTATATTTACATGGAGCCTTTTTGCGCCGACCTCAATAAGGCTTATTTTCTGCTCGTATATGTCGCAGGCGGTAACATTGCCGCCCAGATACGCCGCGAAGAAAGATTTTCCGCCCGGAGCCGCGCAGAGGTCAAGGACTTTAGAGCCGGACCTGACGTCCAAGGCCAGGACGGCAAGCTGAGACGCCGGGTCCTGCACAGCCACAAGACCGTCGGCGTAGGCCCGGGAATGAGTGGGGCCGCCGGATTTATACAAAAGAGTATACGGACTGTATTCGGTCCTTTCAAAACCGTCGGGCACCTCCGCCGCGTTGAGGCGGCAATAGGTCGCCGGTTCATCCAACATTGCGGAGAGCAGATTTTCACAGTCGGGCTGCTCACGCTTCCACTTTTCAACAAGCCAAAGCGGGGCCGAATATTTTATTGCCAACAACTGGTCGCCGTCAAGGCCGTCGAGGAAGTCTCCCCCCTCCGCCGCTTTGCGCAGGACGGCGTTCACATATCCGGCTGATGCGGGGTTGCCGTAACGGCGTGCAAGCTTCACACATTCGTTGACGGTGGCGCTCGGCAGTATTTTTTCCATATATCGGAGGCAAAAAACGCCCATCCTTAATATATTCAGGATCCATAGGGAAAGCTTTTTTATTCTGATTGACGAAAGGCTTGCTATGATATGGTCAATATACCCGCGGTTCTTTACGGTTCCTATGACTATTGCGGTGCACAGCGCGTTGTCGCGGGGCTCCATGGCCGCACGGGACAGCGTGTTTTCCAAAGCGATGTTAAGGTATGCGCCCTCGGCGTCAATGTCCCTTAAAACCTTCAGAGCGGCTTCGCGGGCACCAAGAGCCCGCATCAGTCGTCCCTCCGCCGCCCCGCGGCAATGGCCATGAACCGTAACAGGTTCGCTACCGAAACAGCAGCCGCCGCCACATAAGTCATGGCCGCGCTGCCAAGCACTTGTTTGACCGCCGGTACCTCGTCCTGGTCAAGGTAGCCGCTGCCGCCAAGTATTTTAATGGCACGGCCCGAAGCGTTGAGCTCGACCGGCAGCGTTATCAACTGAAAGGCTACGCTGGCGGCGAAAAAGATTATGCCGATGTTAAGGATAATATCCGCAAAGGCCATATAATACATCACAAGCCCAATCATTATGAGATATGGGCCGAAGCGGCAGCCAAAGCTGGCCACGGGAACGATAGCGTTGCGTATTTTTATAGGCACATATCCTACGGCGTGCTGCACGGCATGGCCCGCTTCATGGGCGGCCACGCCCACCGCCGCCACAGAGGTGGAATTGCGCACTGAATCTGAGAGCCTAATCACATTGTCTCTCGGGTCGTAATGGTCTGTTAGATTGCCGGAAACAGCCTCGATTTCAACATTGCGCAGTCCGTTCTCATCGAGTATCATCCTTGCCGCCTGGGCGGCGGTAAGGCCCCGCCTTGTCATAACGCTGGAATATTTGTTGAATGTGCTGTTTACCTTGAACGAAGCCCAGATAGAAAATGCCGAGGCCACCAAAACCAAAATAAGATACATAGGCTTTACCCCCCTAAAATTGTCCCTTTGTCTATCCTATGACCGCGCAGGTATTCCTTTACCGTCATTTTACTTTTCCCTTCAAATTTGACGTTTTCAATTTTAACTGCGCCGTTGCCGCAGGCGACTGTAATACCGCTGTCGTCAACGGCTATGACTTCGCCGGGAGCGCCCTCGCCGTTTACCCGGCGCACCATGTCTATTACAAAACGCTTGCCGTTAAGGAAGCTATAGGCCATGGGCCAAGAGTTTAAGCCGCGCACTATGTTGAAAATGTCGGCCGATGACAGACTCCAGTCTATTTTTCCCTCGGCTTTGGTCAACATATGGGCGTAGCAGGCGAGACTTTCGTCCTGCTTTTCGGCGGAAAAATCGCCGCGCTTAAATCTCTCCACAGTGTCGATCAAGACCTTGCCGCCCAGCTCCGCAAGCGCGTCGTGCAGCATAGAGGCCGTCATATTTTCCTCAATGGGCGTTTCGGCCCTGATTATCATATCGCCGGTGTCGAGCCCTTTTTCAAGAAACATTGAGGTGACGCCGCTCACACTGTCCCCCGCCATTACCGCCCGCTGTATGGGCGCGGCTCCGCGAAATCTGGGCAAAAGCGAGGCGTGAATATTTATGCACCGATATTTAGGATAATTCAGTATATATTCAGGCAATATTTTGCCGTAGGCAACTACAACTATAAGCTCCGGGTCAAGCTCTTTGAGAAGCGGTAAAATAGCCTCGTCCCGAAGAGTTTCCGGCTGATAAACTTTAAGGCCTTTTTCAAGGGCGTAGGCTTTGACCTCCGGCATAGCCAGCTCCATTTTGCGGCCCTTGGGCTTGTCTGGCTGCGATATAACGCCGACTATTTCATTGGTGCCGTCTTTCACCAGCGCTTCAAGGCTTTTCTTTGCAAATTCCGGCGTGCCCATAAAAAGTATTCTCATTCTACCACCTTAGTCCTCAGTCTCAACGAAACGTTTGACCTTTTCCACATAGAGTATGCCGTCTAAATGATCCAGCTCATGGCATAGACAGCGGGAGTATAGCTCCTCGCCGGTATATTCAAAACGCCTGCCGTCGCGGTCATAGGCAATGACCGTAGTTTTCATCGGCCTTTCCACTTCGCCCGCCTTGCCGGGAACGCTGAGGCAGCCCTCCACATCGACATAGCTGCCCTCGGTCTTGACAATTACAGGATTTACAAGTTCGAGCATCTTGTCGCCAAGATTGATAACCACGGCGCGTTTAAGTATGCCCACCTGCGGCGCGGCCAAACCGACCCCGTTGAACAGGGTGAGAGTTTCTTTCATATCGTCAAGCAGGCTGTGAAGCCTCTGATCAAATTCAGTTACGGAGCGGCATTTTTTTGTAAGGCACGGATCGCCTATTTCTCTGATTTTCCTATATGCCACTTTGGTCACTCCTTTTTCAATTCATTGTGTTGGGATTTATGTCCACGGTCACGGAAAGGTCCGCGCCGGTTTTAGACCTGCTCATTTTTGCCGTTCGTCCGAGAATAGGCAGGAGCTCCTCAACCCGGTCGCACTTCAGCCAAAGACGATAGCGGTGCCGTCCCTGGATTTTTGATATAGGGGCAGCCGACGGGCCATATAGTGAAATTCCGCCTAAACGATCGTTTTCGACAGCCGCTTTGATTTTTTCCGCCGCTTCTTCGGCAGCGGCTTTGGCCTGGTCAGGCACGGAGGAGCTAAATATTATGTTCACTATTTTACAAAACGGAGGATAACGGAACATTCTTCGATACTCTATCTCCTCATTGTAAAAGGCCTCGTAATCCTGCTTTGCCGCACAGCGGATAACGCTGTTTTCCGGCATATAGGTCTGAATGACCGCCCGGCCCGGTTCGTCGCCGCGGCCCGCCCGTCCGCAAACCTGAGTAATGAGGTTAAAGCCCCGCTCACTGGCGCGGAAATCATCGGTGTTCAAAGCGGCGTCCGCCGCCAACACGCCAACAAGGGTCACTCCGGAAAAATCCAGCCCCTTGGCCACCATTTGCGTTCCAAGGAGAATGTCAACCCTATCGTTTTCAAAGCTTTCGATTATGCGCTCATGGCCGCGCTTGCCGCCGGTCGTGTCAACATCCATACGCAAAATACCGGCTTTGGGAAAAACATCATGTATCTGAGCTTCGGCTTTCTGCGTACCGCGGCCAAAGTCCTTGACCTTGCCGCTGCCGCACTCCGGGCAAACCACGGGCACCTCCTCGGTATAGCCGCACATATGGCAGACAAGCATCTCGCCGTCCTTATGATAAGTCAGGGACACGCTGCAATTTGGGCAGGCGAATACGTGACCGCAGCTGCGGCAGGAAATAAAGGTCGAATATCCTCTTCGGTTAAGGAGAAGTATGCTTTGCCGCCCGGAACGCAGATTTTCGCTCAGTTCCATGGCAAGGCGGCGGCTCAGGACGGTTTTGTTACCCTCGGCGAGCTCCCTGCGCATATCTACGATTGACACTTCCGGGAGAGGGTTTTCATTGTAGCGCTTTGTCAGCTCGATCAGCTTGTAAGCGCCCTTTTTTGCCATGTAGTAGGTTTCAACGCATGGCGTCGCAGAAGCGAGCACCACCTTGCATTTATTTATCCTCCCCCGAATTATGGCTATATTTTTTGCGTTATAGCGTGGGTTTGATTCTGATTTATACGAAGCTTCATGCTCTTCGTCAATGATTACAAGTCCCAACGACGTACAGGGCGCGAACACCGCGCTCCTTGCGCCGACAATAATCTTGGCGTC
>CANRHW010000013.1 GCA_947630525.1 uncultured Clostridia bacterium
ATGCCCGGCGATCTAATCCTGCCCATAGGGCGCAAGGCCGTCGAGCTTTACCGCCGGCGGGGCTTTGAAATACTGTCTGACCAGTACGCCGTGGCCGAGGATGTTTCCCTCGGCGGCTGCGCCGCCATGGGCGAGGAGCTGGCAAAGGGATTTCTCCGGGGCGACTTCGGCCGGCTGACCATCAGCTATACTTCATTTGTGAACGTGCTGACTCAGACGCCCGCCTCGATGAATGTACTGCCCATCGACCCCCAGGGCGAGCACAGCGAAAAGTCTGGACTTATAATTTATGAACCCTCGGCCGAGGCGGTGTTCAACAGCATCGTACCCCAATATATCAGCGGCATCATCTACGGTGCGCTCTGCGAATCCATCGCTTCCGAGGTCAGCGCCCGCCGGGCCGCTATGGAGGCGGCCAACAAAAACGCCGACGAGATGATATCCTCTCTCAGCCTGCGCTATAACCGGGCCCGCCAAGCCTCCATAACTCAGGAGATAACCGAGATAGTTGCCGGCAGCAACAAATAAAACGCATCGGCAAGCCCAATGCGTCACTTCCGCGTTTTACCTCTAACCTTTTATCAGGGAAAGGACTGAAATACAATGAATACAGGCAAAGTCATATCCGTAGTGGGACCTGTTCTGGATATACGCTTCCCCGAGGGGAGCCTGCCAAATTTGCTCAACGCCCTTGAAATTCACCGCCCCGACGGGACTAAGACCGTTGTGGAGGTAGCCCAGCACATCGGCGACGACGTTGTACGCTGCATCGCCATGAGCAGCACCGACGGTCTTGTTCGCGGCATGGAGGTCATTGACACCGGCGAGGGCATCAGCGTACCTGTGGGCGACTGCACTCTGGGACGTATTTTCAACCTGCTTGGCGAGCCGGTGGACAATTTGCCCGCCCCCGACGCCAAGGAGCGCTGGGCTATCCACCGCAAGGCTCCCAGCTATGACGAACAGGAGAGCACTACGGAAATACTGGAAACCGGCATTAAAGTAGTTGACCTTATCTGCCCCTACGCAAAGGGCGGAAAAATAGGTCTTTTCGGCGGCGCCGGCGTCGGCAAAACGGTGCTCATCATGGAGCTTATCAACAACGTTGCCAAGCAGCACGGCGGCTTAAGCGTCTTTTCCGGCGTTGGCGAGCGTACCCGTGAGGGCAACGACCTCTATAACGAAATGAAGGAGAGCGGCGTTCTCAGCAAAACGGCCTTGGTTTACGGCCAGATGAACGAGCCGCCGGGAGCCAGAATGAGGGTCGGCCTCAGCGGACTGACCATGGCCGAGTACTTCCGTGACCGCGAGGGCCAGGATGTGCTGCTCTTTATCGACAATATTTTCCGCTTTACCCAGGCGGGCAGCGAGGTCAGCGCTCTGCTTGGCCGTATGCCTTCGGCCGTTGGCTATCAGCCCACGCTGGCAACCGAAATGGGTGCGCTTCAGGAGCGTATCACCTCAACAAAAAAAGGTTCCATAACCTCGGTTCAGGCGGTTTATGTACCTGCCGACGACCTGACAGACCCTGCTCCGGCGACTACCTTCGCCCATTTGGACGCCACTACGGTGCTTTCCCGTTCCATAGCCTCGCAGGGCATTTATCCCGCTGTTGACCCGTTGGACTCCACCTCGCGCATACTCTCCCCCGACGTTGTGGGCGAGGAGCATTATCAGGTAGCCCGCGCGGTGCAGCAGATGCTCCAGCGTTACAACGAGCTCCAGGACATAATCGCCATCATGGGTATGGATGAGCTCAGCGAAGAGGATAAGCTCACCGTAAGCCGCGCCCGCAAGATACAGCGTTTCCTGTCACAGCCTTTCAGCGTGGCCGAGCAGTTCACCGGCATGACCGGCAAGTATGTGCCCGTAAAGGAGACCGTAAGAGGCTTTAAGGAGATTATCGAGGGCAAGCACGACGACCTGCCCGAGTCGGCTTTCCTGTTTGTAGGCACCATTGACGAAGCCGTAGAGAAAGCGAAAAAGGAGTAACCGTCATGGACTTCACCTTGCAAATCGTCACCCCCGACGGCCTGCTGTATGACGGGCCCGCCCAACGGCTCATTACCCGCACCACGGACGGCGACGTTGGCATAATGGCCCGCCACAGCGACTATGTGGCCCCCTTGGGCATAGGCGAAACAAAGATAAAATTTTCCGACGGTACTACCCGCAGAGCTGCGGCGGCACAGGGAATGATAAGCGTAACCGGCGGCACGGTACGCCTTGTGGCTGGCACCTTTGAGTGGGCCGACGAAATAGATATCAACCGCGCCCAGCGCGCCCTTGAAAAGGCAAAGGAAAAGCTGGCCCGCAAAAACAGCGACTATGAGCTGCGCATGGCCGAATATAAGCTGAAACGCGCTTTGAACAGAATAAACGTCTATAACGACTCAAAGTAGGCGTTTATAATAATCCTCAATGAAAAAGTTTCGCCACAGGCGTCACCTTTTCATTGAGGATTTTGTATTACGGCAAATTTTTTTCGCCGTTATTTTCGCTTTCGCCGTGGAAATGACAATATATCCTGTCCGCCAGGGCGGGACTTATGCCGCGCACGCGGCACAGGTCTCCTCTGGCGGCCTTTTTTATATTGTTCACGCCCCTGAACTGCTTTAGCAGTTCAGCTTTTTTTGCCTTGCCGATGCCGGGTATTTTATCGAGCTCGCTTTCCTCGATGTGCTTGCCGCGCAGCTTGCGGTGATATTCGATGGCGAAACGGTGTACCTCCTCCTGGAGCTGGGCAGTGAGGCGAAAAGCGCTCCCCTGCGGCGGCAATGTCAGCTCGCCAAAATCGCCGACTATCCCGCGGCTGCGATGCTTATCGTTTTTCACCAGTCCGAACACCGGTATGTCAAGGCCAAGGCCCGCCAGCACTTCCTGGGCCGCGTGAACCTGACCAAGGCCGCCGTCCATAAGTATCAAATCGGGAAGCGTGGAAAAGCGGCCGTCCCCCTCCCGGCTTTCGTGAGTAAAACGGCGCGTCAGCACATGACGCATAGACGCGGCGTCGTCATTGCCGATCAAAGGGTCGAGCTTAAAGCGGCGGTATTCCTTGCGCGCCGGGCGGCCGTTTTCAAAGACCACCATTGACGCGACGCTGTCGGCCCCGGAGGTGTGAGAGATATCGTAGGATTCTATTCTGTCGGGTACGACCTCCAGCCGGAGAGCCTCGGCCAGCTCCAACAGCGCGTTGGCCTTAAGCTGCTCCTTGACCTTTTCCGTTTTCATATTCACAATATTTTTAGCGGCGTTTTCCAAAGCCATATCCACAATCCGCCTGTTCGCCCCGCGCTGAGGCGTGCGGATTTGCGTCTTTTTGCCCCGCAGCTCAAAGAGGTACCGTTCCAGCATTTCCACGTCGTCGACCTCGTCGGAAAGGAGTATGGTTTTAGGGACATAGTATTCTCCACGGTAATACTGCGTCACAAAGCTTTCCATAATTTCGCCGCTGTCCTCGGCCGTATTTGATACGTCAAAGCTGTCGCGGCCGATGAGCTTGCCGTGCCGGATATAAAAGGCCTCGATACAGCTTAGGCTGTCCTCGGCGGCAAGGGCAAAAACATCAATATCCGCGTCGTTATCCGTAATGACCTTTTGACGCTGGCTGAGAGCCTTTACGGACTGAATACGGTCGCGTAGCGCCGCGGCCATTTCAAATTCGAGGTTTTCCGAAGCCTTGTACATTTCCTCGGTAAGCTCGTCGATCACCTCCTGGTCGCGGCCCTCCATAAACGCCGCGATGGAATGGAAGAGTTTTTTGTACTCCTCGCTGCTGACATTGCCCTGACAGGGCGCCATGCAGCGGCCCATGGAATGATAGATGCAGGGGCGTTCCTTGCCGATATCCCTTGGGAACTGTTTTTTGCAGTGGGCTATGCGGAAAATGTTTTTCAGCAGGTCCAGCGTCTCTCTGGCGGAAAATCCCGCCGGGTACGGCCCGAAGTATTTCGCCCCGTCGTTTTCAATGCGGCGGACGTAGAGTATGCGGGGGTATTCCTCGTTCAGCGTCAGCTTGATATAGGGGTAATGCTTGTCGTCTTTCAGCAAGATGTTGTACTTGGGCTTGTACTCCTTGATAAGGTTGCTTTCCAGCACAAGGGCCTCGACCTCGCTGTCACAGATGATATAGTCCAAGTCGGCAATGTTGCCGACCATGAGCTTGGTCTTGAGATTGTGCCCCGCTGATGAATGGAAGTATTGGCGCACCCTATTTTTGAGCACCTTAGCTTTGCCTATATATATTATTTTGCCGGTTTTGTCCTTCATCTGATAAACTCCCGGACAATCCGGCAGCTTTTTAAGCTTTTCCTCGATAAGCTCCGAAGCCATTCTCTCACCTCCCATAGGGCATAAAAAAACCCGGATACGCCGGGTCTTTTTAAGTCCGCTTTACTTGCCCAGCTCCATTGAGTTGCGCACGTTAAAGCTGCGGACCCGCTGTTCGGCCGTCACCTTTACGGGTTCCTTATGCATGAGCTTGCTGCGGCCGGCCTCAACACGGTCGTGACGGTGCTGCCGCAAATTAAGCTCGCTGCAATCGCTCCCGATGGAGCCCCTTTGCTTTACATCGGTCATTTTATTCCCTCCTGTTTATTTATATGTTCATTTTACCACATTATTTCCCCGATGTCAACCGGCGGTTTTGCTTTCAAACAGCTTTTTGATTTTATTCCATATCTTTGTGCCTACCAGCTTGTCGCCCTTATCGAGAACGTTTTTGATAAAATCGTATATCTTGTCTTCGCCCAGCCAGTACTTGTCCACAATGGCCGGGTCGATATCGTCAAGGGCGCGGTTAAGCAGCGTAACGCCCACTATCAAGTCGTCCATCCAGCCCACCGCCGGTATGAAGTCGGGTATCAAATCAATGGGCGAGATAAAATACATAACGGCGCCGCCCAGTTTGGCCTTGGCGCTGAGGGGAACTCCGCTGTCGACCGCCAGCTTTATAAGCAGGTAAAACACGTCCGGCACGGCCGCCAGATATTTGCCGGCCGCAAAAGCCGGGTGATTTTCTATATACTCGTCTATCTTCATCCGCATCCGGCGGTAAAAGTCCATGCGCATACCGTCGCTGCGCTCGTCTTCTTCCAATATTTCGCCCTCAAAAATATGATTATCCATCTGTTATCCTCTCTTTTCCGCTTTTACAAAGCTCATTGGTTTTTATATTTTTCTATGTCTATCCTTTTTATCTCCGCCCGCCTTATTTTACCGCTGACGGTCTTGGGCATCTCCCTGACAAACTCCACTACCCTCGGATATTTATAAGGGGCCGTCTGCCGCTTTACATAATTTTGTATTTCCTTTTTCAAATCATCGTTAGGCTCGCGCCCCTCCACAAGAATGACCGTGGCCTTGACTATCTGGCCGCGTATCGGATCCGGCACGGGCGTTACGGCGCATTCCAGAACATAAGGGAGCTCCATTATAACGCTTTCAATTTCAAAGGGCCCTATGCGGTAGCCGCTGGACTTGATTATATCGTCGGTGCGGCCCACATACCAGTAGTAGCCGTCTTCGTCCCGATAGGCGGTGTCGCCGGTGTGATAGACCCCGTCTTTCCAGACGTTTTCGGTGCTGTCGCGGTCAAGGTAATAGCCTGTGAACAGGCCGCAGGGCAAATCGTCGCCCGTATAAATAACGATCTCGCCGGTCTCGCCCACCGGGCAGGAATTGCCGTCGCCGTCCACAATGTCCGCCTTATACCCCGGCACGGGCTTGCCCATGGAACCGGCCTTCGGCTCCATACCCGCCAGCGTGCCCACGGTAAGAGTGGTTTCGGTCTGGCCGAAGCCCTCCATTATATCCAGGCCGGTGGCCTTTTTCCAATCATAATACACCTGCGGATTAAGAGCCTCGCCGGCGGTATTGCTGTATTTAAGCGAGCTTAAGTCGTACTTGCTCAGGTCCTCCTTGATAAAGAAGCGGTACATGGTCGGCGGAGCGCAGAAGTTGGTTATGCCGTATTCCTTAAACAACGGGAGTATGTCCTCGGCCTTAAATCTGTCGAAGTCATAAACAAAAATCGAACTTTCGCACAGCCACTGGCCGTAGAGCTTGCCCCAGAGCGCCTTGCCCCAGCCGGTGTCGCTTATGGTGAAGTGCAGACTGTCGGGGCCGTCGTTGTGCCAGAATTTTGCCGTTACAAAGTGCCCCAAGGGGTATTTGTGGCTGTGGGCCGCCAGGCGGGGATATTTGGTAGTGCCGCTGGTGAACATCATAAGCATGAGGTCGCCGCCCTTGGGGCTTGTCTCCTTGCGCTTATAAACGGGCGAACACTTTTCTATCTCCTCGTCAAAGCAGTGCCAGCCCTCCCGCTGGCCGCCGGATACAATCCTGATGTCCACGCGGCCGGTCTCATACATGGCCTGTTCGGCGTGGTCGGCCACCTGGCCGTCGGCGGTACATACGATGGCCCGCACCATAGCGGCGTTAAAGCGGTACTCAAAGTCATGCTTCACCAGCAGGTTTGTGGCCGGTATGGCAATGGCGCCCATCTTGGCCAGCCCCAAAACGGCGAACCAAAACTGATAGTGGCGCTTCATCACCAGCATTACCCTGTCGCCCGGGCGTATGCCAAGGACTTCAAAGTAGTTGGCCGCCCTGTTGGAATAATCGCTTATCTCCTTAAAGGTAAACCGCCGGCACTTTTTGTCGTTCGATACGTATACCAGCGCCTCCTTATCGGGCGTGCGTTCCGCAATAGCGTCGACCACGTCAAAGGCAAAATTAAATTCGTCCGTGTTTTTGAAATTTATGTCCGTCAATACGCCCTTGCCGTCAAGGACGAAATCTACAAATTTTTCATAAATCGGGGCCTGCTCCATGTTAGTGTTTCATTCCTTTCGCATTTTATGTAAATTAATTTTACCATAAACGCCTGTGGCTGTCAATTGAAAACGCCCCATATATTATGAAGAAAGTATGAATTTTTCATTTTTTGTAAAAATTGTACATTGTATTATGCTTGGCAATCATATATAATGTCTTTCATCGATATTATTAAGAAAGGATTTTTTCAATGGCGGAGACAAAAGAAACGGCTGCGCCGAAAAACAATGCGGTGCAGGAAAATAAAATGGGCGTTATGCCGGTGGGCAAGCTGCTAATAACAATGGCCGGGCCCATGATATTATCCATGCTTGTTCAGGCCCTGTACAACGTGGTAGACAGCATATTTGTGTCACATTTCTCCGAGGACGGCCTTACGGCCCTTTCGCTGGCCTTTCCGGTGCAAAGTCTGATGATAGCGGTGGCAACGGGCACCGGCGTCGGCATCAACGCTATGCTCAGCAAAAGTCTGGGCGAAAAAGATCAGGAAAGCGTAAACGCCGCGGCAGGCAACGGCGTATTTCTGGCCCTGTGCAGCTACATTGTATTTTTGCTTTTCGGCATATTCGGCACGCGGTTCTTTTTTGAGACCCAAAACGCCACCGCCGGGGTCGTGGATATGGGTACAAGCTACCTGAGCATCTGCGCGATTTTCAGCATAGGCGTATATGTGCAGATAACCTTTGAGCGCCTGCTCCAGGCCACCGGCAAGACCTTTTTCACCATGTGGACCCAGCTTGTCGGCGCCATAATCAATATAATACTTGACCCAATACTGATCTTTGGTTATTTGGGCGCACCCAGACTTGGCGTCGCCGGCGCCGCATGGGCGACGGTCATAGGTCAGTGCGCTGCGGCGGCTTTGGCGGTAATATTCAATTTCAAATTCAACCCCGAGGTGAGCCTGACCGTTAAGGGAATGCGGCCCAGATTAAAAGTCATAAAGCGCATTTACGCCGTGGGGCTGCCCTCGATTTTGATGGTTGCCATAGGCTCGGTCATGACCTACACCATGAACCAAATACTGCTGAGCTTCAAAAACGTGGGCGAAACCGCCGTTTCGGTATTCGGTGCGTATTTCAAGCTCCAAAGCTTTATATTCATGCCCATTTTCGGCCTTAACAACGGTATGATCCCCATTGTGGCCTACAATTACGGCGCGCGCAAGCGCAGCCGTATCACCGGCACCATTAAGCTGAGCGTAATTTCCGCGGTGTCGATGATGTTCCTTGGGTTCCTCATATTCCAATTCCTAAGTCCGCAGCTGCTGGGGCTGTTTGACGCTTCGCCCACAATGCTGGAGCTTGGCGTCCCCGCGCTCAGAACCATCAGTATCCACTTCCTGCTGGCGGGCTTTTGCATAATCTCCAGCAGCGTATTCCAAGCCCTCGGCAACGGCACCTTTAGCTTAATAATCTCCGTGGCCCGCCAGTTGGTGGTTTTGCTGCCCGTGGCCTGGCTGCTTTCGCTGACCGGCAAAATCGGCGCGGTATGGTGGAGCTTCGTAATAGCGGAATTTGTTTCCCTTGTGCTCTGCGCACTGTTCCTAAAAATCACCTACGACAAAAAACTCAAGGAACTTCCGATGTAAAGAGCTTAAAAGACAACTTCAATCAAAGGCAATACCCCACAAAGCCCCTATGGGCTTGTGCGGTATTGCCTTTAAAGTTTCATTCAAAAGCGCCGCTATGCGCGGTTTTTGATTTTATTCCTAATGTTTTTTGCTTTTATCTTGGCAAATCATTTGTTTATTTTTGCTAATCGCTTCATTTTTATTACAAAAGTGTTGCAATTTTACCAAAAATATGTTACAATGACCCTGTTGCGAAAAATTTGAAGGAGGCACAGCTTATGATAAAGAATTTATTCGCTGCGTTTACGGCGTTTTGCGTAGCCGGCACAATGTCCTCTGCCGCGCTGGCCGAAAGCCGATTTTCAGATATTGACGGTTCCGATTACGAATGGGCCGGCGAAGCCATTGAAAAGGTGGCCGAGCTTGGAATAATCAACGGCGACTCCGACGGCAGCTTCCGTCCGGGCGACGGCGTTAAAAAAATCGAGGCGCTGCTCATGCTTTCCCGCGTTACAGGCAGCAGCATCGAAAACTATGAGCCTTTCGTCCGTTTTGCCGAGTACCAATACTCCGATACTCTTGATGAATGCGGGCTTGCGGACAGCGAGTACAGGGGCGAGATAGCCTTTTTGCTATACAAAGACGTTCTCAGTGAAAGCGAGCTCATTGATTATATGGACAACCCCGACGCCGTTTTGAAAGTCGGCGAGGCAACGCGGCTTATCGCCGAGCTTTCTTCCGATCCGGATTTGACAAACAACGTAAAAACATCGCGTGCGCCAACAGTCAAATATGCGGCGGCTTCCGTAAGCAGCAGCTCAAACACGAAGATGACCCGCGCACGCATGGCCGAATCCATGCTCTCAGTATATAACAACTTTGATTACTATTCCATAACCGGACCTATCGAGGCCGTCACTCCCAATGACGACCTGACCGTTACCATATCCATACGCAATGATGCGGACGACACGGTGGGGACTTATATTTTCACCGAGGATATGAACGTTATCATCGACGGAGAAAAGGGCCGCGCCGAGGATATAGAGGTCGGCAGCACGGCTCTGCTGCTGTTGAGCCACGGCGGCTTTTTGTCGCTGGAAACACTCAGTCCCGCCGTTGAGGAGGCTGTGAACAAGGCGCTCGCCAAAACCGGCGTCTATGAAAACTATGTGCAGATACCCAATACCTTTGACTATGTGCTCCAAAAGCAGCTAAAGGAATATAACGTGGTTTACGGCTCGTCGATACGCAGAGCTTCCACCGCGGACGTAAGAAAGTACCTTGACCCGGATAATTATTGCGAGGGCAGCTATAAATATCAGTTCCTTGACCTGTCAAGGCCCAACAATATGACTGCCGACCAGCTCAACGAGTATCTTGAAGGCAGAGGAATACTTGACGGTATGGGCCAGGCCTTTATTGACGCGGCAAATGAGTATGGCGTAAGCGAGATATACCTGGTGGCCCACGCTTGTCTTGAAACCGGCCACGGCACCTCGACTTTGTCAAGGGGCGTGACCTACAACGGCCAAAAGGTTTATAATATGTTTGGCATCGGCGCATATGACGGCAACGCTGTAGCCGGCGGCTCCGCCTACGCTTATAAAATGGGCTGGACAACTCCCGAGGCGGCTATCAAAGGCGGCGCGGAATGGATAGCCAAGTATTACATACACCGCCCCGATGTGTGCCAGAACACGCTTTACAAAATGCGCTGGAATCCCGAGTCTCCCGGCGAGCATCAGTACGCCACGGACGTGGGCTGGGCCGTAAAGCAAGCTCAGTTCATGGCGACAATAGTCGGCGACCGGGATTGCCTTCAGGTATTTGAAATCCCGGTTTATGAAACGGAAGAGTAACGAGCTCAATAGAAGGCCTTATTTAGAGAAATCCCTTTCGATATTTAAAGAGCGCCGACCTTAGTCAGCGCTCTTCTCATTTTATGCACGTATACCCGGCGCAAAGGAACAAAGGCGCCAAGCGTTCACGTATTACGCCCTTTTATCCGCTTTGCCGGTAACGGCTTTTATTTCCGTGTTTATCTTTTCTATTTCATCGGTCAGCCGTTCTATTTCCCTGACGCTCTCTTCGGCCTGCTCAATACTATAGTTTATCATCTCGTAAACGCTTTCGGTGTCATAGGTGTTTTGCAGTTTGAGCCCGCCCTGGTACTGCATTATCTTCATCCAGCGCATCATTTCTTCATATTTTTCAAGGTCGCAGTCCTCATCGCGGTCTTCCACATATCTTTTTACATGGCCGGTGGTCACGGCCAGCGGGGTGCCGCTTTTCATGGCGCGGTTTGTGCGCCGCTTCACCACGGTTGGACTGTACATTATAGGTTCGCTGGCAACCTTCAGCATACCGTCGTCCGCATCGCTGTCACAAACACAGACCTTTATGCCCAAGCTGCGAAGATATTCGGCCATATCGGGGGAATACTCGCCGTCTTTAAAAATCATTATTTCCGGCATATTAAGGCCCAATGCCTCAAAGCCGGCCTTAGTCGCCTCCAAATCGGCGTCCGGGCTGTATTCTATAGCCCCCTCCCAGTCGGAAGCTAATATCTCCCGATACTGAGCCAGAGTGAGATTGCCGCTCGAATCTTCTTCCGCCAGCGGCAGTTGACCCGGCGCAAAGGTCACTACGCCCCGAAATTCATGATATGTAACCGTTGGATATATTACCTCATATAGATTGCGGTCCGCATAATTAAAACACAAAAACAACACGGCGCCGCCTGTTTTGGTCTTATCTCGCTCCTTTTCAAGCAGCTCTATCTGGGAATAGAGTTCGGCCCTTTCCTGCTGAAGCGCATTTATTCTTATTACGTCGCGGCTGCGGGCCTCGGCATCGCCAATCTCGCTTTTGGCGCAAATAAAAATCAATGCCGCCGAAGCTGCAATCGAAAGAACAAGCACCGCGGCCATAATTTTTTTTTTCAAATAACTTTCTTTCATTTTGAACTCCGATATGTTAAAACTCGCTTACAATTTCCGGCCGGAACTCATCTTTAACGCCACTGCCATACACGATATTGGTATTGTTTTGCATTTGATCGACCTGACTTGTATTTTTCAGACGTGTAATGCAAACAATGGAAAATACAATAAAAATTATAGCCAATATCTTTTTAATAAGGTCGGTATTGTTACTTTTCATTTTAAACACCGTTCTATCATAAAAACTCCATATGTAACTATTATATCACAAACTATTTTATTTGTAAATATATAATTTATACTTTTTCTGTAAATTCGGTTTCCAAAAATCAAATTAGGTATAGACAAACCTGGGATTTTGTGATAGAATAAAATAAAATCAAGATTTTATTTTATTATTGATTTTATGCGCCGCCGAAATTTTCCTCGCCAAAACGGCGATGCGCAATTATATCATAAATTTATGATATAATAATTTAATAAAGGCAAAATATTTCTTAAGGAGGCATCCCCATGGCCGGAATTTTTGAAAACGAATATGGCAGCATAACCATCAGCAGCAGCGTAATCTCGGCGATCGCCGGCAGCGTGGCCACCAAGTGCTACGGCGTTGTAGGCATGGCTTTCAAAAGCACCAAAGACGGCATAGTCAACCTTTTAAAGGCGGGCAATATCAGCAAGGGAATACAGGTCAGCTTTGATGAGCAGGGGGCACTGCACATAAATCTGCACATCATAGTACAGTACGGCGTTAACATCAATGCCATATGTGACAGCATCATGCACAATGTTCGGTATCAGGTGTCCGCCATGACCGGTCTGGAGGTGGCCGGCATCAACGTGTTTGTTGAGAGCGTCAGGGTCACCAACGACTAAGGAGGAATTGGCATGATCGACAGAATTGACGCGGCGTTATTCAAGAACATGGTCCTCTCGGCCGCAAACAGGCTTTGCGCCAACAAGGACACGGTTGACGCGCTGAACGTTTTTCCCGTGCCTGACGGCGATACGGGCACAAATATGGGGCTGACATTTATGAACGCCGCAAAAGAAATTGAAAACAACGATTACGCCACCGTGTCGGAGGTCGCTTCCGCAGTGGCCAAGGCCACTTTACGCGGGGCTCGTGGCAACAGCGGCGTAATACTTTCGCAGATATTCAGGGGCGTGAGCAAGGTTTTAAAGGGCATGGACACGGTTTCCGTCCCCGACATGGCCTCCGCTCTCAAAGAGGGCAGCGACACCGCCTACAGTGCGGTAATGAAGCCCACCGAGGGCACTATCCTTACGGTCATACGCAAGTGCGCCCAGGCCGCTCAGGAGTTCGAGGGCGAGGACGTGGCCGCGTTTTGGGACGCGGTAATAGCCAAGGGCAACCGCACTCTTGCAAAGACTACTCAGATGCTGCCCCAGCTCCAGCAAGCTGGCGTGGTAGACGCGGGCGGCCAGGGGCTAATGTTCGTGTTCGAGGGCTTTGCACAGGCCATGGACGGCAAAGAGGTGACCCTTTTGCCAATGAGCGGCGCAAAGGCTGCTCCAAAGGCTGACGAAAGTCCCCAGCAGCAGACGAAAGCTGAGGAAATTCGGTATGCCTACTGTACGGAATTTATCATAAACAAGGCCGACCCCGCCGCCTCGGCAGACGCTCTTCGGGCTGCTATTTCACCAAAAGGCGATTGTATGCTCATTATAGACGAAGAGGATATCGTCAAAGTACATATCCATACCAACAACCCCGGATATGTTCTTGAACAGGCCGTAAAGCTGGGCGAAATGGTCAATATAAAAATCGACAATATGCGTTTGCAGCACAGCAGCCTTACGGGCGGGGCGGATGAAGCCCACGCTCAGGACGCGGAGCCCGCTCAGGCACCGGCCAAGCCGGAAAAGCAGTTGGCGACGATAGCCGTTGTCGCCGGCGATGGGCTGGCGAATACTTTCCGCGAGCTTGGCGTGGACGAAATAATCCAGGGCGGACAAACTATGAACCCGTCCACCGAGGATATTCTGGCGGCGGCCAACGCGGCCAATGCCGAAAACGTGATCATTCTCCCCAACAACAAAAACATCATCCTTTCCGCCGAGCAGGTTCAATATTTGACCGAACGAAAGATATTTGTGGTGCCTTCCCGCTCAATACCTGAGGGCATTGCGGCGGCCATGGCTTACGCGCCCGGGCTTTCGCCCGAGGAGCTGTTCGGCGCCATGAAAGAGGCTGTTTCCACGGTAAAAAGCGGCAGCGTTACCTTCGCGGTGCGTGATACGAGCATCGACGGCATGGACATAGCCAAGGGCAACTATCTTGGGCTGGCCGGCGGCAAAATCGCCGCTGTCGGCGAAAGTTTGAACGACACCGCCGCGAAGCTGGTGGCCGAGCTGGCTGACGAGGACAGCGAGGTTATATCCGTCTATCGTGGCAGCGACGCCGCGGAAAGCGACGGCGCCGCCCTTGAAGAAATACTGACCGAGGCTTATCCCGACGCCGACGTGCTGTTCTACGACGGCGGCCAGCCGGTGTACTATTATATTATTTCCGTGGAATAACGCAATGTAAAGGCGCCGCCGCGTGACGTTGCCGGACGGTGCACGGCGCTAAGTCGGCGCGAACGTCATATTTCCATCGCGGATCAGTGCAATTGATAAAGGAGGCTCGATATGGGCAAAGTAATATGGGGGCATCTGCTGCTGGCCCTGGGTGCGGCGGCGGTGGCCTACTGGCCAAAGGTTTTTTCAATCACCGGCAACGAAATGGGCTATTGCGTCATTGCTTATTGCCTCATTTTCCCTCTCATAGCGCTTGTATGTAGTTTCCTGTCCGGGCTCAGGGGCGTGCTTTTTGGGCTGAGCTGCGCTTTCTTCACGGTGATTTTTGCGGTGCTCATCCCCTATCCCGTATTCGGCGGCTTTTGGCGCGAAAACGTGCTGCTCCCCGGTGTGGGCGCAATGCTGGGCGTGGCTTTGAGCATTGTGGCGGAGCGCTTTATCCGGCGCAGGACGCCGGACGACCCGGACTATGAGCACTTAAATCCGTAAACAAAAGGAGAGTTTTTTATGCCCTCTCCCCTTTCTTCTCCGATAACCTCCATTCCCGGCATAGGCGAAGTCACGGCGAAAAAATTTGCCAAGCTTGGCCTCAATACCCTATGGGACCTGCTGACCTACTACCCTGTGCGATTGGAGGACAGGCGCGCTTTTAAGAAAATAGCCGACCTGACCGTTGGCGAGGTCGTATGTATAACCGCCACTGTATTCACTCCCGTCACCGGGCGGGCAAGCGGCGGACTGACGGTATACAAGGCCACTCTCAGAGATGAGAGCGGCTTTCTTCCTGTGACGTTTTTTAACAACAAATATATAAAAAATATGCTCGTGCAGGGCCGCGAGTATACCTTTTACGGAAAAGTGACCGCCGCCATGGGCCGCCCGGAAATGGTGTCGCCGGAATTTGAACCGGCCGGCAAGGAACAGTTCACCAAGGCCGTTACTCCGGTTTACGGAGCCACAGCCGGGCTGCCCCAGCGGGCCATCCGCAAGGCCGTGCTCGGGGCGCTGGAGCTGACCAAGGAACATCTGCCCGAGACGCTGCCCCGGCGGCTTTGCGATGAACACCGGCTCTGCGGCCTGACCTTTGCGCTCAACAATATACACTTCCCCCGAGACATGGAAAGCGCCCAGCTTGCCCGGCGGCG
>CANRHW010000014.1 GCA_947630525.1 uncultured Clostridia bacterium
CTTGGCTGCATAAAAATAGCGTAGCAGTCAGCAAAACTACTACGCTATGAAAAGTCTAACTTTTTGGGGTCACATCAAAAAGGCGGTTTTTCCACATTAATTCATAGTTTTGATTTTATTACAAGGTTTATCCAAACATATAAACACTTTCGGCCCTTGAACGATCTGCGCCATTTTTTTACAGCCCACTGATCTATTCCAGCTTTTTTAGATAATTGCCCTCTATTTTGACGCCCTCTTTGACTATGACGAAAGCCCGGGGGTCAATTTCGCGGATTATATTGCGCAAGGCCGAAAGCTCATATTTGCTGAGAATAATGCACAGCACCTGGGTGTCCTCGTCGGTATAGGCGCCCTTGCCCGACCAAGACGTAACACCGCGGACAAGGCGGTTGTTGACGGCCTCGGCTATCTCTTTGCCGTGGTCCTTGGTTATGACGGTGGCCTCGGCATTGATGCTCTGAGAATAGGTCTGGTCGACGGCAATGGAACTGGCAACGGCGAAAAGGATTGAATAAATAGCCGTCTTTACGTCAAACGCTATCATACATATGCTGTAAAGCGCTATATTCACCCAAAGGGAGATCATGCCCACGCTGACCGGCAGGTTGCGCTTGATGCAGTAAAGGCCGATGATGTCCGTTCCGCCGCAGCTGCCGCCCATCCTCAGGGTAAAGCCTATGCCGAAGCCGGAAATAAAGCCGCCAATAAGGCAGTTGACCAGCCCTTCTTCCACTATGGGCACGGCCGGCACCGGTATGAGAGTGGTGAACAGAGACACCGCCGTTACGCAGATAAGGGTGCGAACCAAAAATCTTTTGCCGATTGATTTATAGGCCATGAAAAATATCGGAATGTTGATTATGTAATAAATGATACCGGCAATATTGACGTGCGGCAGATGGACGACCCTTGACAGCAGACTTTGAATAATCTGTGAAAAGCCCATTATGCCGCCGCTGTAAAGCCCCAGCCCGGAAATAAACATATTGATGCCAAAGGCATAGCAGAACGTACCCGCCACGGCCAGAGCGGTCTTTTTGAGGCCGACAAGCCCCTTCTTCATCTCCACACAAAGCGCCCCCTTGCACATTATTACAATTACAGGATATCACATTTGGCGCAAAAAGGCAAGACTTTTTATTCAGTTTTTAAAATTGTATTGACACTAAAAAAAAAATGTGGTAAAATGAAAATAACGATATTAATCGTAAAAAAATATTTGGAGGTAATTTTTATGAAAAAGGTTCTTGCCCTTATCGTTGCTTTTGCAATGATATTGGCGGCGATCCCTGTTCTCGCCGGCGAGGACGTTATATCCGTCTATGTTGACGGCGTCCTGATCAAGCCGGTAAATGTAAACGGCGAGCCAGTGGATCCTTTCATTATCGACGGTACCACCTACCTGCCGATCCGAGCCATGGCCAACGCCTTTGGCTTTGACGTTGACTGGAACGGTGAGACCAACAGCGTTTTCATCGGCGGAGTTGTTGACTCCGAGCTGAGAGACGACATAAACATCTACATAAACGGCCAGCTCTTTACGCCCACGGACGTAAACGGCACCGTTGTTCCTCCCCTTAACCTGGGCGGCAGCGTTTTCCTCCCGGTGAGGGCCATTTCCAACGCCTTTGGCAAAAGCGTTGACTGGAACGGCGACACACAGACCGTCACCGTTTCCACTCCCGCCGTCGCTCCCAGCGGCGATTTGGGCGGTATGTATTACACCGTTACCAACGTGGGCACAGGCAAGCTCCTCGCCACCGTTGATTTCTCTCATGAGGACAGCGCGGCCGTTACCACCGTTACCGCGCCCGAGAGCAATGAAGTCTACTGGCGCCTTGGCAAGGTAGGCGACGGCATCTACAACATTTCCAACATGGCCAGCGGCAAGTCCATCGACGTGCCCAGCGCCTCCACCGAGGCCGGTACCGCTCTTATCGTGTACAGCACCAACGGCGGCGGCAACCAGCAGTGGAAGTTCAACGAGGTTGAGCCCGGAGTATATGAGCTCCAGGTACAGCACTCCGGCCTTTACATGGACGCCAGCGGCGACACTCTGGTTCAGGCGGCCCATACCGGCAGCGATTTCCAGAAGTGGACCGTTTCCGTCAAGGGCGAGTCCCTGCTTAAGAGCGTTGTGAACACCGAGGGCTTCAAGCTCCTTTCGGCGATCGAGCAGGACGGCTTTAAGCGTTATATGTACGGCAATCTGCCCTGCTGCTACACCGTGGCCAACTCCGCGGAGAGCTATCTCACCGAAAACGGCTATATGACGGCCGCTCCCGAGCTTCAGGCCTCCATGCTGAGAACCGTTATGACTTATACCGCTTACTTCCAGGTGACCGGCGATAAGGCTGACCAGACCAGCGCTCCTTACAAGATAGTTAAGGAATATGTAGACGACAATTATGATATCTGGCGCGGCGCCAGAGAAAAGTGCTGGCTCTACGACGTAGAGATGGACGGCGACGTTCCCGGCACTATCCATAAGTTCACCATGGTCAGCAACGAGGAAAACTCCGATATGGTACAGAAGATGATAGAGGCCCTCGGCGCTTTCCCCTATGCTATAAGACAGTATGTTCACCGCCTTATCTGGAAGAACGGCGACAACGCAAACAACTATAACGGCGGCGGCGACACTATTTGGGCCCGTCTTAACTGGAAGCCCAACAAAACCCAGATAATGCAGACTTTGGCTCACGAGCTTGGTCACATTCTTGACACCAACCAACTTGAAGACATGCGTATTTGGGAGTGGGCGGAGGCCATGGACGCTATTCCCGTTTCCGGCTACGGCTCCAACAACCAGGCCGAGGATTTGGCCGAGCTCCACAGGCTCTACCTCACCACTCTTGACAAGGACACCGAGGCCTATGTTCCTCTGGTTTATCCCAACCGCTTAAAGGTGCTCAAAGGCCTGCTCTACAGAGCCGACAAGCAGCATTTTGCGGAATTTGCCGAAAACGAGCAGTTCATACTTGACATCAAGGCCAAGATAGACGCCTACGGCGACGTTGAGACCGCCATGGAAATGGATATGGGCCAGTACTACAGCATAACCGACGTTAAGAGCGGCCTTGCGTGGACCATTGAAAACTCCTCCACTGAAAATCAGGCGAGAGTCGTTCTCGAACCCTATGAAGGCAAGGATAACCAGAAGTTCAGCGTTGAAAACTTCAACGGTCTTGTAAAATTCACCAACAAGTACAGCGGTATTCCCATTCAGCTCCACACCAGCGCCCTTTGCGGCAAAGAGCTGACCCAGTACGGCGGCGAGTGGTCTCTTGACGAGAGGTTCCAGCTCATCAAGGCCGAGGGCGGCTACAAGATGATGTGCCAGCGCTACAATCTTGGCGTAGGCGCTATGACCGTAGGCGTGGGCGACGACTTCAAGCCCTATGTATGCCAGAACGTGGAGTCCGCCGTTTGGAGGCTTGAACCCGTTGAAAAGGCTGCCGAGGTCAAGTATTACACCGTCGGCGTTGACGGAACGGGAATGCATTTGAACAACGACGCCACCGACGGCCTTGTAGTTACCAACGACCGGGCCCGCGCCACAAGCTGGATGCTCACCCCCGTGGCCGACGCCTTCACGATAGTTGACGCCACCAACGGCAAGGCCGTAGACATCTCCGGCGCGAGCACCGACGCGGGCGCTCAGCTCATCGCCTGGGATCTCTCCAAGGCCGACAACCAGTGCTTCTACATGGAAGAGAGCGGCAACGGCTATCTGCTCAAAATGAAGCATTCCGGCCTGTACCTGACCTACAACAGCGACGGCACCATCACTCAGGAACAGCGCGATTCTTCCAAAAATCAGATATTCACATTCACCGAATAAAAAAGGACGGCGGGGCACGTTTGGAGGTCCGACACGCCCCCTGCCCCGATTAAAACATAACATCCCGGGCGTTTGCCCGGGATGTTATATTAATACTCAATTTTTCAATAAGCCAGCGGCGGGAGCAAAGCTCCCGCCGCTGGCATTATTTATTATACGTATTAAATGCTGCTTATTATCCGCGCTTACGCCATGTGCCGGGATTGAAAATCAGCAGCATTGGGAAAATTTCAAGCCGGCCCGCCAGCATATCAAAAATGAAAACCAGTTTGGACAGGGCCGAAAAATCCGCAAAATTGCCTGTAGGCCCGACTATATTAAGGCCGGGGCCGATATTATTTAGCGTCGCCGCCACGGCTGTAAACGAGGTCGTCAGGTCAAAGCCGTCCAGCAAAATCAGCCCAAAGGAGGCCGCGAACACGAACACAAACGCGCAGAGATAAACGTTGACTATCCTTATAACCTCGTGCTCGATAGGCTTGCCATCCATTTTTAACAGCTTTACGCTGCGCGGATGGGCCAACTGGCGCAGCTCCTTGGCAACGGTCTTGACATAGATGACAAAGCGCGAGACCTTCATGCCGCCGCCCGTGCTGCCCGCGCAGGCACCCGTGAACATTATCATCACCATCAACGCCCTTGAAAGGCTTGGCCAAAGGTTAAAATCCGCCGATGCGAAGCCCGTACTGGTCATTATGGACGAGGTCTGGAACAGAACCTCCCGCAGACTTACAAAGCTGCCGGCGCTCAGAAGATTGAGCGTTATTATCGCGCTGACCACGATATATATTATAAAGTACCAGCGCACATCCTCCATAGCAAGGGCATTTTTGTACCGCCGGCTGATTAGGTAAAAATAGAAGTTGAAATTTATGCCGAACAGCAGCATAAATATGGTGGTCGAGTTCTGAGCGAAAGGGCTGTAACTGGCAAAGCTGTCGCCCAGCACGCCAAAGCCGCCGGTGCCGGCCGTGCCGAACGACAGGCAAAACGCGTCAAACAGCGGCACCTTACCGATGATGAGCAGCACAAGGTGACTGAGGGTCAGGGCCGTATAAATGGCGTAGAGGTACATAGCGGTTTTTTGAACCTTTGGCACCAGCTTGCCCACGGACGGGCCTGTGCTTTCGGCCTTCATAAGGTAAATGTTCTGCCCGCCGGCCATTGGCAGCACGGCCAGCACGAATACCAGCACGCCCATGCCCCCTATCCAGTGGGAGAAGCTGCGCCAAAACAGCATACACTTTGGCAGAGCCTCCACATCCGTGAGGATACTTGAACCCGTCGTCGTAAAGCCGGACACTATCTCGAACAGAGCGTCTATCGGGTTGGCGATAACGCCGCTTATCACAAAGGGCACCGCTCCGATAAGGCTTATGACTATCCAGCTCAGCGCCACCATGGCGAAGCCCTCGCGGGCAAAAAAAGAGGTGTTGGCCGGTTTTTTGCGGGCCCAGAAATATCCCGCCGCCATACCGATTACCGCACAGAGCAGAAAGATAATGCCGCACCGTTCATTGTAAAAGAGCGACACAATCCACGGCAGCAGCATGGCCGCCGCCTCGATAAATATTACACGCGCAATAATATAGCGTATTATTCCGTAATTCATTGAGCGCCTCCGTTAGGCAAAAATATCGCTAAGATCATTAAGGCCGGTTTTTGTCGTGACAACTATGACCGTATCGCCGCCCTTGATTATGTCGCGGCCGCGGGGAATGGTTATTTTTTTGCCGCGTATGATCGAGCAGATAAGAATGTCGGGCTTCAAGTTCAAGTTCGACAGCGGCACCCCCAAAAAGTCGCCCTTGGCGTTCTCGGACACCTTAAATTCCAAGGCCTCCACCCGACCGTCCATCATTTTGTACATAGTCTCCACATTGCTGCCCATGGAGTTCTGCATTGAGCGGACATAGCTGCTTATCATCTGAGCGGTAATGGTCTTTGGGCAGATAACGGCGCCTATGGGCAGCTCCCGCACGACCTCCTCAAAGGCTATCTTGCTGATTTTCGTAATGCACTTGGCCGCCGAAACCTTGTTGGCGTAAAGGGAGAGGAGAATATTTTCTTCATCTATGCTCGTGAGCGACACCAAGGCGTCGGTGCCCATAAGGCCCTCCTCCATAAGCAGCTGCTGGTCCGAAGCGTCGCCGTTGATTATCAGCGCCTCGGGCACAAGCACGCTCAGTTCCTCGCAGCGCTGGTGACTGAGTTCAAGTATTTTGACCTCGATGCCGGACTTGACCAGCATTTTGGCAAGATAGTACGAAATATTCCCGCCGCCGGCTATCATAACGTTTTTTATCGGCCGGGCCCTGATGCCGATTTTGTTTAGCACCGAACGCAGCTCGCTTATGGGCAGGATAACGCTGATGCGGTCCCCGGCCCTGAGCACGGTATCGCCGTTGGGTATGATGATATCGCCTTCGCTTTCCACAATGCACACCAAAAGCTGGATTTTGGCCACCCTTTCAATTTCGCTCAGGTGCATACCGTCCAGCACGGAGCCATGCGGTATTTCCAAGCGCAGCAGATTTACCCGGCCCTTTGCGAAAGAATCCACATCCAGCGCCGAGGGCACCTGTATAAGATTATATATATTGGCCGCGGCGGCTATCTCGGGATTGATAGCCATGGAAAGGCCAAGCTCTTCCTTAATAAACTCTATCTCGTTATAGTGCTCCGGGTCACGGACGCGGGCTATCGTATGGCAGTCGCCGGCCTTTTTGGCAATAAGGCAGCTCAGCAGACTGGTCTCGTCCGTATCGGTCACGGCAATGAGCAGATCCGCGTTTTCAATACCCGCGTCAAGCTGAGTGCGATAGCTCGTACCGTTGCCCACTATCCCCTGGATATCCATGGAATTAACAGCGGCGTCAACGTGCTTTGCGTCGGTATCGATAAGAGTTATTTCGTGATTTTCACCGTTAAGCTGCGCGGCCAGCGTCATGCCGACCTTGCCGCCGCCGACAATAATAATATTCATCAAAAAACTTCCCTTTTAATATAACTGGCCCTTATTAAATCAGATAAGGCTCCTGAACACGGCCACAACCTTGCCCAGGATGCTCACCTCATTAACAATAATGGGCTCCATATAATCGTTTTCCGGCTGAAGGCGGAAATGTCCGTTTTCTTTATAAAAAGTCTTTACGGTGGCGCTGTCGTCCACCAGCGCCACGACCATTTCACCGTTATGGGCCACGGGCTGCTGCTGCACCACCACAAAGTCGCCGTCAAATATACCGGCGTTTATCATGCTTTCGCCCTTGACCTTGAGCATAAACAAATCCGCGTTGCGGGCAAAATCCATGGGCAGCGGAAAGGTGCCCTCGAAATTTTCCTCGGCCAAAATCGGCTGACCGGCGCTTACCCGGCCAATTACCGGGATTTCAAGATACTCCCGGCCCAGGGGGCGCAGATATTCGCCCTCCGCCGCACCGGCGCCGATGGGCCGCGGCCCCTTTAGCCGCAGCGCGCGGGAGCTGCCCTCGCCCTTTTCAAGCTTGCCGTCCCGTTCAAGACGTTTGAGATAGCCGTGAACCGTGGACGGCGAATTGAGCCCCACGGCCTCGCCTATCTCCCGAACCGTGGGGGGATAACCGTTCTCGTTGGAAAACCGTTCGATATATTCCAAAATTTTCTGCTGTTTTTCAAGGTTTGGCATAATAATCTCCATTCCTCCGCCAAAGGCGGCGCGTATTTTCTTTATTATTCCTTGAAAACAGTATACCACAGATTTTCCAAGAATGCAAACAAATGTTCAAGAAAATTGTGAACATTTTGTAAACATTTTGATTTCAGACATTAAATCTGAACAGCACTATGTCGCCGTCCTTCATGACATATTCCTTGCCCTCGCTGCGGACAAGGCCCTTTTCCTTGGCGGCGTTCATGGAGCCGCAGGCGATAAGATCGTCATAGGCCACCACCTCGGCCCGGATAAAGCCCCGCTCAAAGTCGGTGTGGATTTTTCCGGCGGCCTGGGGAGCCTTGGTGCCCTCGGTAATGGTCCAGGCGCGAACCTCCGGCGTGCCGGCGGTCAGATAGCTGATAAGGCCCAAAAGCTTGTAGCTCTTTTTCACCAGCCGGTCAAGGCCCGACTCGCTGAGGCCCATTTCTTCAAGGAACATGAGCTTTTCCTCGGCTTCGAGGCCGCTTATTTCCTCCTCTATGCGGGCGGAAATCGGCAGCACCTCGGCCCCCTCGGCGGCGGCGATTTCCTCCACGGCCTTAACATAGGGGTTGTTTTCGATACCGGCCGCAAAATCCTCCTCGCCCACGTTGGCGGCGTAGAGCACGGGCTTCATCGTCAGTAACGAAAGCTCCTTTACGATTGCGGCCTCCTCCTCGTTCACCGGGACGGTGCGGGCGCTTTTGCCGGCCTCCAGCGCGTCCTTAAAGCGCTGCCAAAGGTCCCTTTCGGCGGCGTACTTTTTGTCGCCGGACTTCATGGCCTTGCCCACGCGCTCGATGCGCTTTTCCACGCTTTCAAGGTCGGCGAATATAAGTTCAAGCTCGATCGTCTCTATGTCCCGCTTGGGATCGACGCTGCCCTCCACGTGGATAATGTTGCTGTCGTCAAAGCAGCGCACCACGTGAACTATGGCGTCCACCTCCCGTATGTGGGAAAGGAACTTGTTGCCAAGGCCCTCGCCCCGGCTTGCGCCCTTTACCAGACCGGCAATGTCCACAAATTCCACGACCGCGGGGGTGACCTTTTCGGGGTTATACATTTGGGCCAGCACGTTCAGCCTTTCGTCAGGCACCGTCACCACGCCCACGTTGGGCTCGATGGTGCAAAAGGGGTAGTTAGCGCTTTCGGCCCCGGCCTGAGTTATGGCGTTAAAAAGAGTGCTTTTGCCCACATTGGGCAGGCCCACTATGCCTAATTTCATTTTATATCAGTCTCCTTTGTTTTCGCTCAAACCCTTTTTTCGCTGAGAAAACGGTCTATAAGCATAACAAGTATAACACACCGGCGGCGTTTTTTCAATAGTTTTCGCAATTAAATTGAAAATTTATACCTTGTCAAAAATTTTCAAAAATGTGTTGCAATGCATTTGTATCCGTGCTATAATGTAAATACCACATTCCACAATATTTTAACTGTCTGTACTTTTTTAACAGTATATTTTTTGTATTATTATCGCATACTATGGGTGCGTTTTTTTCCTATGGAAAAAACGCACGCTTCGGTATCATTCTTAGTGTGCGATAAAATATTTGTATATGCGTGCATGACAGTTAAGAATGTGGTGTGTGGTAACATTTAAGCCGAGCTGCGTTTTTCGGTGCGCGGCTTTAGGTTTATGGCCGCGCACTTTTTTATTGCGCGGAAAGATTATAACACGTATAGGAGGACGAACAAATGAGAAATCTGAAAAAGCTTCTGGCCGTGCTGGTGTGCATGGCAATGGCATTGGCCCTCGCCCCGGCGCTGACCGTCAGCGCGGCGGATTACGTAGAAGGCAAAACCGATGATGGGCTGTGGTATGAAATCTATGACGGCCATGTGGAAATAATCCATTATTACGGCAATGCGGAGGAGCTTATTATCCCCGGCAAGATAGACGGTCTGCCCGTGACCATCATAGGCGGCCATGCGTTTGAAGATTGTACCGGCCTCACAAGCGTGACTATTCCCGAGGGTGTGACCAGCATTGGCGAAGAAGCGTTTAATTGGTGCACCAGCCTCGCAAGCGTAACAATTCCGGGCAGCGTCACCAGCATAGGCTACTCGGCGTTTTACATGTGCACCAGCCTCACAAACATGACCATTCCTGAGGGCGTGACCGACATTGGCGAAGAAGCGTTTCTTGCCTGCACAGGTCTCACAAGAGTGTCCATTCCGAGCAGCGTAGTCAGCATAGGCGACTATGTGTTCCAAGGTTGCGACAGCCTCACAGAAATACAGGTTGACGAGGGCAATGCATATTACACAAGCCGTGATGGGGTTCTGTTTAATAAAAATGTTACAAAGCTTATACGGTGCCCCATAGGGAATCCCCGGACAGCCTATACTATTCCGGATGACGTCACTAGTATAGGCGATGGTGCGTTTTCTTGCTGTTCCGACCTCACAAGTGTGTCTATTCCCGAGAGCGTCATCAGCATAGGTGTTAATGCGTTTTTTGGTTGCACAGGTCTCATAAGCGTGTCAATCCCGGTCAGCGTCACCAGCATAGGCTGGTATGCGTTCAGTGGCTGCACCGGCCTCACAAGCGTGACCATACCCGGCAGCGTGACCGACATAGGCGACGAGGTGTTTCGTGAATGCTCCAGCCTTACAAGCGTGTCCATACCGAATGGTGTGGAACACATCGGCGATTATGCGTTTGATGACTGTACCGGCCTCTCAAGCGTGTTTATCCCGGTCAGCGTCACCAGCATAGGCTATAGTGCGTTTGATGACTGCACAAGTCTCAAAGATGTATACTACACGGGCGATGTAGAAGATTGGCAGCTAATAGATATAGACAGAAATAACGATGATCTCATAAACGCCAACATTCACTACAACAGCGAGGGGCCAAAAGCACCGGAGATAAAGGAGCCGGAAGTCACGCCGGACGAAGCGACCGGCAAGCTGAACGTAACCGTTGATACCGCGAACGTGCCCGCTTCGGCGGAGCTTATCGCCATATCCTACGGAACGGACGGCGGCCTTGTCGACATTGCCCCGGTGGAAAACGGCAAGGCCAGTCTCGGCGGCGAAAACGTCAAGACCGTCAAGGTCTTCTGCTGGGAGAGCCTCAAAAGCATGAGGCCCCTTTGCGAAGCGAAGGAAGTTACGGTCGCGCAGTAGGCCGTAAAAACAAGAGGGCAAGTCCCTTTGAATATATAAACGCCCCGGAGAGTTCCCTCACTCTCCGGGGTTCTTTATATAATACTAATATACACTAATAGACTAAATTCGCGGCCCGTATTTACCACAGTTCAAAAATTATTTACAAAAAGAACAAAAGATTAAAATAATGTTGTGCTACTATCATATAAAAAGTTATTTACATATGACTTTTTTTGTGTTATAATGGATAAAAACAGGGTAAAGGAGGAAATGGCCTTGAAAAAAGCACAAAAAATCATGATAGTTGACGACGACGCCAACATTTGCGAGCTGGTCCGTCTGTACCTCAAAAAAGAGGGGTTCGAGACCGTTGTATGCACCAACGGTGAAAAGGCCCTTGAGGAGTTTGCCGCCGAGCAGCCCGACCTGGCTATTCTGGACATAATGATGCCAAAGGTGGACGGCATGACGGTTTGCCGCGAGATACGCAAGACCAGCAATATGCCCATAATCATGCTCACCGCCAAGGGCGAAACCTTTGACAAGGTGCTTGGACTGGAGCTGGGCGCGGACGATTATATGGTCAAGCCCTTCGAGGGCAAGGAGCTGGTAGCCCGGGTCAAGGCCGTACTCCGCCGCAGCGAGGTTCAGAAGGACGAGGGCGAAGAAAAGATAATAGAATATCCCAACATCGTTATCAACCTGACAAACTATGAGCTGACGCTGGGCGGGGAGACCTTTGATATTCCGCCAAAGGAGCTGGAGCTGCTGTACTTTTTGGCCAGCCACCCCAACCGGGTATTTACGAGGGAGCAGCTTTTGGAGGACGTGTGGGGCTTTGACTATTACGGCGACTCGCGGACGGTGGACGTACACGTAAAGCGGCTTAGGGAAAAGTTAGAGGGCTATGACGACAGTTGGTCCCTTAAAACCGTTTGGGGCGTGGGATATAAGTTCGAGGTCAAGCCGGAGGTGAAGCCGGTTGGGTAAAACCTTATTCACCCGATTTTTCCTGACCACGGTTCTGATAATCCTTATTTCGTGCGTGCTGACAATCTCTCTGCTGTACAGCCAGTTGGGCAGCTATCTTGTGAAGACCCAAAGCGAGGAGCTGAACAATATTGCCGCCCACACCGCCGAGATAACCAGCCGCTTTTTGGAACAGAACAACTCTCTGTTTTCCACCGGCGGCTATGATTCCGCCGCCATATGGATGTTTCAGAAAAATATCGAGACCCAGAGCAGCAACGGCCGCTGTACCATAATGATAGCCGACGCCGACGCCGACATAGTGGCTCTGGCCGGCGATACGGACTTTATCGACAGCGAATATACCACAAGCTTCAAGCTGGCGCCCGAGCTTATTGAGTCGGCCCTCAACGGCGAAATAACCAGCGATATCTCGGGCGAAAAGAGCATGGGCATACAAAAGGACATTTATGTCGTCACAAGGCCGGTTTACAGCGGTTACGTCAGCGACGGCATGATATGGGGCGCCGTGGTGGTCTGCAAGTCTATGCCGGAAATTCGCCAGGCCCGCAACGAGGTCATGGGGCTGGTGCTCACCTCTCAGTGCATAGCCCTGCTCATCGCCTTTTTGATATCCTTTATTATGGCCCGCAGCGTTTCGCGCCCCATGAGCAAGCTAAGCTCCGCCATGAAGGCCGTCGCCACCGGCGATTTTACGAAGAAGATTGAAAGCGATTCCACGGGCGAGATTGGCGAGCTCATATCCGGCTTCAACTACATGACCGAGGCGCTGAGGGAAATTGACGAGACCCGCAGTAGCTTCGTCAGCAACGTGGCGCACGAGCTGCGCACCCCAATGACGATAATCAGCGGCTTTGTGGAGGGCATACTCGACGGCACCATCAGCGAGGACGAACGGGACAAGTACCTGGGCATAGTCCTGAGCGAATCCCGCCGGCTTGGCAGGCTCGTCAACGACCTGCTCCAGACCAGCAGGCTCGAAAGCGGCACGGCCAAGCTCGTGATGCGTCAGATAGACGTCAACGAGATGCTGCGCAAAAGCATAATCAGCTACGAAAATTCCATTACCGAAAAGAACATAGACGTGGAAGTAGAGTTCAAGTACGAACACAGCTTCGCCCTTGGCGACGAGGATTCAATTTATCGGGTAATAATGAACCTGATGGACAACGCCGTAAAATTCACTCCCGAGGGAGGCGCCATCCGCGTTAGGAGCAGCGAGGGCCCGCGCAAAATAGAGGTCAGTATCGAAAACACCGGCAGCGGGATAAGCGAAAAGGATTTGACCCGCATTTGGGAGCGGTTTTACAAAACGGACCGGAGCCGCAGCATGGACAAGCGCGGCGTGGGTCTGGGCCTGTACCTTGTCAAGACCATTATCAACCAGCACAACAACCGTATTTGGGCCGAAAGCAAGGAGGGCGAATTTACAAGGTTTACGTTTACCCTTGACAAGTATAATGTTAAAAAATCCGAATAAGTATTTTAAAGGAAGTTTAAAACGCTGTTCATAATAGTGTAATAATTAAGATTTATAATTATGTCATCAAGAAAGGAAGGATATTTTATGACAGATTATAATGAATTCAACTGGAACGAAGAGGTCTCCGGGGCGCCCGAGCCTCAACCGGCCCCGGCGCCCGTATACACCGAGAACGTGCTAAAGCCCAAAAAGAAAAAGGGCGGCAAGGCCAAAATGATAGTCGGCGTCGTATGCGGCGCATTGGTGGGCAGCCTGCTCTCGACAACTCTGGTGCTGGGCCTGTATTCCATAAATCCCTCCGCCCGCGGCACGGCTACCATGTTTGAGTCCTCACGCGAAGGGGTTTCCACCACTAAGGTAAGCAACATCACCGGCAGCGAGCAGGGCGAGGAGCTCACCACCCGTGAGATAGCCCGCACCGTAGGTCCGGCCATTGTGGGCGTTTCCGGCACGGTAACCTATCAGACCTACTTCTTCGGCGGCACCCAGACCGGCACTTCCAGCGGCAGCGGTATCATAATCAGCGACCAGGGCCATATCGTCACTAACTATCACGTCATTGACGGTGCCAGCGATATAAAGGTCAAGTTCAACACCGGCGACGAGTACCCGGCCACGGTTATAGGCGGCGACGAGCAGACCGACTTGGCGGTGTTAAAAATAGAGCCCGTTGACACAATGCGTGTAGCGGTGCTTGGAGACAGCGACCTTGTTGAGGTGGGCGACCGGGCTATCGCCATAGGCAACCCCTTGGGCGACGAGCTTTTCGGCACGACCACACAGGGTATAATAAGCGGCAAAAACCGTACCGTTATGGTTGACAAGCGCGAAATGACCCTGCTCCAGACCGACGCGGCCATCAACAACGGCAACAGCGGCGGAGCTTTGATAAACGCATACGGCGAGGTCATAGGCATTAACAGCGTTAAAATTTCCGGCAGCACAACAGGCGCTTCGGCCGAAGGCCTGGGCTTCGCCATTCCGATTAACGAGGTCAAGAGCGTTGTTAACGACCTTATCAATTACGGCTATGTGACCGGCAAACCCCTTATCGGCGTAAACGTACAGCCCATAACCGCGGCTATAGCCTATTATCTGCCCGTCGATCACGGTCTGTATGTAATGGGCGTTACCGAGGGCAGCGCGGCTGAGGCCGCCGGCCTCCAGCGGGGCGACATAATTCTCTCCTTTGACGGCCAGGAGGTACGGACCCAGAGCGAGCTCAACACGCTGCGCGACAAGCACAAGGCCGGCGACACAGTCACCCTCGAGATAGACCGCGGCGGCCAGCGCATGACCGTACAGCTCACGCTTGACGAGGACAGCTCTGCAAAGATAAACTAAAACCGACGAGGCCGTAAAAAATGGCGCAGAATGTTCAAGGGCCGAAATTCTCAATTTAAGGCAAATTTATATATTAGATAATTAAACAATAAACAAAACCATAATTAATGTGGAAAAACCGCCTTTTTATCAGAAAATGATGTGACCCCAAAAAGTTAGACTTTTCATAGCGTAGTAGTTTTGCTGACTGCTACGCTATTTTTATGCAGCCAAG
>CANRHW010000015.1 GCA_947630525.1 uncultured Clostridia bacterium
CCAGAATTCATCGGCCTTAGCCTTGCGCTCTTCAACGGCAACCTCCTTGATGGAGCCGATAGCCTTTTTGCCGCGGCGGTCCTCGCGGATATTAACTATCTTGAGACGTACCTCGTTGCCAACCAGAGAGGACAAATCGCTTGTATACCTTTCGGCGGCCATGGAAGCGGGCACGAATACCCGGCAGCCGTTGGTGGATACGATAATGCCGCGGTTAACGTCCTCGACAACCTTGCCTTCAAGAACCTCGCCGTTCTCATAAGCGGCCTCGATGGTTTTCCATCCCTTGATGGCGTCGATTTTCTTCTTAGAGAGCTTAACGCCGTCAATATCGCTTACGCGAATAACGAACACCTCTATTTCGTCGCCCACGTGGCACACGGTCTCGGGATCAACGCCGGGATCGTCGGTAAGTTCTTCGGCCGCTATTACGCCTTCCATTTTATAGCCCAGGTCAACGTAAACCTCTGTGGGGGTCACGCGTACCACTTTGCCAACCTTTATATCACCGGTGTTGAGAGTAACTATCGACTGCTCGTACTGCTCCAACGCCTCAGCGAAGGACTGGTCTCCTTTCTCTTGAATGTTCTTTGCCTGTTCGTCTACCATAATGTAAACCTCCTTAATTATCCAATCCGGAGTAGATGCTCCGGCGGTTATACCTATCAAGTCCCCTTTAAGCTCATGGGCGGGGAGTTCCCACGCGCCTTCCACAAGAAAGGTGTTCCCGCAGCGGCGGCGGGCGATGTCGTAAAGCTTTTTTGTATTGGAGCTGTTTTTGCCGCCAATAACGATAAAGCTGTCGCTTTCCTCCGCCAAAAGAGCCGCTGCCTTTTGGCGCTCATTCGTAGCACTACATATTGTATCAAAAACAAGGGTGGTTTTGCAAGTGTTTTTTATAATTTTTGTGATTTTTTTCCAAATTTCTCTTTCAAAAGTGGTCTGAGAAACGACACATCCATTTTCCAATATGTCTTTGGACAGTTTTTCGCACTCTTCCTCGGTGGCAATAACCGTCGCGCTGTTGCCGCACCAGCCGTTAATCCCAATTACCTCGGGATGGGTGCGGTCTCCGATGATAATAATATTCTTCCCGGCGCGGTGATTTTCGCTGACGATATTGTGAATTTTTTTTACAAAAGGGCAGGTGGCGTCTATATAATTGACACCCTTTTCCTTAAGCATATCCTCCACCTGCCGGGGAACGCCATGGCTGCGTATGACAACGGTCTCGCCGGGGAGCGCCTCGTCCGGGCCGTCGATGGTTCTGACGCCCTTAGCCGCCAACTGCTCCACGACCTGGCTGTTGTGGATAATGGGGCCGAGAGTCGCTATCCTCGCGTGGTCGGCAATGCCTTTTTCCACCAGCTCAATGGCCCGGCTCACGCCGAAGCAGAACCCCGCCCGGGGCGCAATGCGGGCCCTCATGCGGCTTTCTCCCCGTCAAAGGAATATATGGACGACATAAGCTCCGCCGCCAACCGTTCCAATGTCTCGGCGTCGGGAGAGGTCTCATAGTATTCCTCGTAGGAAATGGGCTGCCCGAAATATATTTTAAGTCCGCCGAACGGCCTGTATTTTCCATTGGTATAAACGGGCACAATGGGCGTCCGGGCCTTAATGGCAATGCGTATTATGCCGGGATTTACCTTTTTTTCTCCCGCGGCGCGAACTCTGGTTCCCTCCGGGAAAACGAGGGTAGTGCCGCCGCCGGCAAGCAGCTTAAGCGTGGCCATGACGGCGCCGGCGTCGCCCTTGCCCCTGCGTATGGGATAAGCGCCGAGGGATTTTATGAGACGGCCGAATAGAGGATAGTGAAAAAGCTCCTCCTTAGCCATTATTGACATACGTCTTGGGCTGGCGGCCGCCACCGCCGGAGGATCAAAATAGCTGCGGTGATTTGAACACATCAAAACCCCGCCCTGTGCCGGAACATTTTCCCTGCCGTAGGCTCTCATCAAAAACACGACTTTATAAAAAAACGTTACGGCGGCTCTGGCGATCTTATAAAACATGAGCCTTCTCCTTTATATATGAAATAACCGCGTTCATCCCCTGTTCGAGAGTGTAACCGGTGGTGTCGATGAGATGAGCGTCCGGCGCCTGGCAAAGGGGCGAGACTTCACGGTGCATATCGTCATAATCCCGCTTTTCTATATCGGCCTTAACTTCGTCAAACGGAACTTCGGAGCCCATTTCGCGCAGCTGCTCCACGCGGCGGCGGGCCCTGTCGTCCACCGACGCGGTGAGATATATTTTCACGGCGGCGTCGGGCAGCACGTGCATACAAATATCCCTGCCGTCCATAACGACGCTCTGCCGGCGCGCAAGCTCCTGCTGGAAAGCCACAAGGGCCTTCCTGACCTGGGCATGGGCGGAGACCTTGCTGGCCGCCATGGATATCTCGGGCCGCCTTATGTCGTCGGAAACATCCCTGTTGCCCATAAAAACGTGCTGTACGCCGTCGATATATTCTATTTTCATGCCAATTTCATCCAAAAGCCGGCTCAGAGCATCGCCGTCGTCCATATCCGTGCCGCGCTCATAGGCGGCAAGACCAAGGGTGCGGTACATTGCGCCGGTGTCAACGTAGGTAAAGCCCAGCTCCGCCGCCGCGGCCCGGGCAATGGTGCTTTTTCCGGCCCCGGAGGGCCCGTCGATAGCCACGCTGATAACTTTCACTCTCACATCATTCCTTATATGTTATTTCCCGCCAGACGCCCCGTAGAAAAGGCTATCTGGAGGTTAAATCCGCCGGTGTACGCGCTGACGTCCAGCACTTCCCCGGCAAAAAACAAGCCTTTAACAAGCCGGCTCTCCATAGTAGAGGGGTCAACCTCACGGACGTTCACGCCGCCGCAGGTGATTATGGCTTCATTCAGCGGGCGGTAGCTTTCGGCCGTAAAGTCAAGGTTTTTCAAAAGGCGAACAAGGCCGCGGCGCTGCTCCTTTGTTACGGAATTAATTTTCACATGGGCCGGTATGCCCGACCTTTCGACTATATACGGTATCATTTTTGCCGGCAGGAGAGCCCCAAGGGAATTTACAAAATCGCGGTTGACATTTTCGCCAAAGTCGCGAAGCACACGCTCGTTAAGCTTTTCCTCAGTAAGCGCGGGTTTAAGGTCAATTATAAGGCGGCAGCCCCTCGGCTCCCTGCCCATATGGCCCGAAGCGGAAAGTATCATTGGCCCGCTGAGGCCGAAATGGGTAAAAAGCAGCTCTCCAAAATCGGTATAAATGACCCGGCCATTCGCATTTTTGACCGTTAACGCGGCGTTTTTTAGGCTAAGCCCTTGCAGCCGGTCCGTCGGCTCGACGGTGACAATGGGTATAAGGGACGGATAAATGTCCGTCACGCTGTGGCCCAGCATTCGGGCCAGCTTATAACCGTCGCCGGTGGAGCCGGTCTGGGCGTAGCTCATGCCGCCGGTGGCTATCACCGCCCCGTCGCACGGGTAAAAGCCCTTTTCGCCCCGAACGCCTGTAACGGCGTCCTTTTCGGCGGTTATCCCGGTTGCTCTGTCGCGGACGATGCGCACGCCCGCCTGCCTGAGCCGGCGCAGCATGGCGTCAACCACGTCATAAGCCCTGTCGCTGACCGGAAAGACCCTGTCCCCCCGTTCGACTTTGAGCGGAACCCCGCTGTTTTCAAAAAAATCGACCGTATCGTGATTTGTAAAACCATAGACGGCGCTGTAAAGAAAGCTGCCGTTGGCCGGAACGTTATCGAAAAAATCCTCGGTGGGGCAGGCGTTGGTGACGTTGCAGCGGCCCTTGCCGGTAATGGCCAGCTTGCGGCCCACTTTTTCGTTACGCTCCAGCAGAGTAACGCTTTCGCCCCGTTCACCGGCGGCAATGGCCGCCATCATTCCGGCGGGGCCCCCGCCGATAACCACTTTCATAACGGCGCCTCTTTTCCCTGTTCACGGGCCACAAACATTACGCGCTGGCTGTTTTCTCTGGGCTTTTGCATGGTCAGCTCGTGGAACACGCCCTCCACCTTAAGCCCCGCTCCCTCTAACATTCCCGTTAGCTCTCCTACGCTATAGGCCCGCTCGGTGTGGACTTCGTCAAAACGGCGGTAGCCTTCGCCGTCCTTTTCAAAAAAAGTTAGGTAAAAATCGCAGAGCCTGGCCTTTTTGTCATAAAAATTTTGCCACGCCCAGAAAACCCCGTCACTTTCGCCGGTAAAGGCGTTGCTGCCAAGGATTGTGCCAAGCTTATATTCCGTGTTCACGTCAAAAATAAACAGGCCGCCGGGCTCAAGGTAATTGTTCGCCAGTCTGAACACCCGCTTCAGGTCGTTTTTATTGGTGACGTAATTCATGCAGTCAAGGCTGCTTACGATAAAATCCACCGTGCCGTACAGCTCAAAATCCCTCATGTCCTGATTAAGATAAAGAATGTCGAGCCCCTCCGCGGCGGCTTTTTCTTTGGCGACCGCCAGCATATCCGCCGACAGGTCCACGCCTATCATATCGGCGCCCCGGCGGGCAAGCTCCATGGTTATGGCCCCGGTGCCGCAGCCCAAGTCAAGGCCAAGCCCGGCCCTGCACCCGAAGCGGCGGAACAGGCGGTAATATTGGTCCGCCCACTTACCGTAGGGCACATCGTCCATAAGTCTGTCGTATACGTGAGCAAAGCCTCCGTACATACAGTCACCACCTTTTTACCATAAGTTTGCAAAAATTTATGGTAAAATCGCGCATCGCCGTTTCCGAGCTTAGGCAATGAGGAAAATTTCGGCGGCGCGTAAAATCAAATATAGAATAAAATAAAATCTTGATTTTTATTTTATTCTATCATATATTTTTGCGTTTGTCAATTTATCTTTGTCAGTTTTGCGTAAAGACCCAGCAGATTTTTTTCGCCAACACTTTTGAAATTTATCTTGTAGTGGACGTCGTTGCCCATTGGCTGGGCCGAAAGTATGACGCCCTCGCCAAATTTGGCGTGGCTGACCAAATCGCCGGCTTTGAGTTCCAAATTGCCGGCGGGCCTGTGCCGTTCCGGCTCGGCGGTGACCGTGGCAACCGGCATGGATTTTGGCTTTTGGCGCATCTGAGAAAGGGTTTCGCGAAGCTGCTCCCGGCGGGCCTGCAATTCCTCGCGGGCGTCGGTCATTTCATACAGTTCCTCCGGTATCTCGTCCAAAAACCGGGACGGTTTGTATACCGACGTTTTGCCAAAGACCATTCTGCTGTGAGAGCCGGTCAGATACAGGCGCTTTTGCGCGCGAGTGATGGCCACGTAGCATAGCCGCCGCTCCTCCTGTAGCTCTTCGGGATCGTACATGGCCTTGACGCTGGGGAAAACTCCGTCGTCAAAGCCGCAGACGATGACCACCGGGAATTCCAGACCCTTTGACGCGTGCATGGTCATCATCACCACGGCGTCAAGGTCCTCGTCATAATTATCCACGTCGCTGACCAACACAAGGTTGTCCATATAATCGTCAAAGTTAGGGTCGTCCACGGTTTCGCCGTAGTGCGACGCGCCGCTAATGAGCTCGCCTATATTTTCGGCCCGCTCCACGCCTTTGTCGTCCTTTTCAAGAGAAAGGGCGTAGCCGCTGTCTTTGTACACCCTGTCCACCAGCTCGTCAATGGGAATTTCTCCCACCAGAGAGCGGAGGTTTTTTATAATCTCATAAAATTCCGCCACGCCGCCCTTGAGCTCATCGATATGCCCCTCTATAGCTCTGTAAAGGCTGACGTTTTCTCTTGCGGCAAAAGCATTTATCGTATCCATGGTGACCTTGCCGATTTTCCGCGACGGCACGTTGATTATCCTGCGGAGGCTGATATCGTCGTCAGGGTTTTTTATAAGCCTGAGATATGCCACCATGTCCCTTATCTCTTTGCGGTCATAGAACCGTAGCCCCGACAGCACCCTGTAGGGCAGGGCCTCGCGCATGAAAACATCTTCGATGACCTTGGACGAGGATTTTGCTCTGAACAAAATCGCTATATCCCCATATCGATAGCCGTCGGCGGCCAGCTCACGAACCCGGCCGACTATATAATCGGCCTCGTCGTAGTCGTTATTGGCACGGTAGGCCTGTATCTTTTCACCGCCGCCGTCCTCAGTCCACAAGCGTTTCCCCTTGCGGCCCGCGTTGTTTTTTATAACGCCGTTCGCGGCGTCGAGTATATTCTGGGTCGAGCGGTAATTCTGCTCCAGCCTAATCACTTTGGCGCCCGGGAAAGCTTTTTCAAACTCCAGTATATTCGTTATATCCGCCCCGCGGAACCGATATATGCTCTGGTCGTCGTCGCCGACCACGCATATATTTTTATGTTCGCCCGCCAGCAACAGGACAAGCTCGTTCTGGGCGGCATTGGTATCCTGATACTCGTCCACAAGAATGTATCTGAACTTGTTTCTATACTTATCCAAAACGTCGGGGCAGTCCTTAAATAGCCGCACCGTAAGCATTATGAGGTCGTCAAAGTCCAAATCGTTGGACGCACGGAGCTTTTCCTGATAACGGGCGTAAATGCGCCCCATCTGGGACAGGCGAAATTCGGTGGCAAACTCCCGCCGGTAATCCTCGGGCGTCATCAGCTTGTCTTTGGCCCCTGAAATTTCGGCCAGCACTGCCCTTGGCGGAAATTCATCCTCGCTGAGCCGCAGCTCCTTTATGCACTCTTTGACCAGGTTTTTCTGATCGTCGGCGTCGATTATGTTGAAATTGCTTTTATATCCTATCCGCTCAATGTCCCGGCGCAGTATGCGCACGCAGGCGGAGTGGAAAGTACGCACCCACATATCGCCGGCGGCGGCCCCCACAAGGGCCTCTACCCTGTCGGCCATCTCCTTGGCGGCCTTGTTTGTAAAGGTTATGGCCAATATATTCCAAGGCGCCACGCCCTTTTCTTCAAGCATATAGGCTATGCGGTAGGTCAGCACCCGGGTCTTGCCGCTGCCGGCCCCCGCAAGCACAAGTACGGGTCCCTCGGTAGCCGTGACCGCCTCCCGCTGGGGCCCGTTAAGTTGATTAAGAAGTTCGCTCATTTAAATGAAATACCTTTCCAGCGGCAACAGAGCGGGGATAATGATTATCCCCGCCGTTACCGTTATTGTGTTTTATTTTTTAAGCCGTATAGCTTCTTTTACGTTCTTCGCTATATTTTCGGCGGTAAGGCCGTACAGCTCCATAAGCTCGTAGGGCTTGCCGCTCCTGCCGAACACGTCCTGAGTGCCGACGCGCTTTATCGGTACGGGGCAGGTCTCGGACAACACCTCGGCCACAGCGCTGCCAAGGCCGCCGATAACATTATGCTCCTCGGCGGTGACTATAGCGCCGGTCTTTTTCGCCGCCGCGGTGAGCAGCTCGCCGTCGATAGGCTTAATTGTGTGAATATTGATGACGCCCGCGTCTATACCGTCCTTAGCCAGCAGTTCGTGCGCCTCTATGGCATAGGGAACCATAAGTCCGGTGGCAACGATGGTCGCGTCGCTGCCCTCGGCAATTGTAACGCCCTTGCCCAGTTCAAACTTATAGCTCTCGTCAAATATCTGAGGAACAGCCAAACGGCCGAAGCGCAGATATACGGGGCCGTCGTGGTTGATCGCGGCCTCAACGGCGGCCATGGCCTCCACGTGGTCGGCGGGATTGATGATAACCATGTTGGGTATGGTGCGCATAATGCCTATATCTTCAAGGCACTGGTGGCTCGCGCCGTCCTCGCCCACGGAAATGCCCGCATGGGTAGCGCCTATCTTGACGTTCAGCTTGGGATACGCCACGCTGTTGCGCACCTGCTCAAAAGCGCGGCCGGCGGCGAACATGGCGAAAGAGCTGGCAAACACCACCCTGCCCGTAGACGCGATGCCGGCGGCGGTGGAAATCATATTGCCTTCGGCAATACCAGTATTAATGAACCTGTCGGGGAATTTCTTTTTAAAAGTGTCGGTCTTGGTGGACTTGGAAAGGTCCGCGTCCATAACGAGTATGTCATACTTTTCGCCCAGCTCGGCCAAAGCCTGACCGTAACTTTCCCGGGTAGCTTTTTTATCTCCGATTGCCATGATTTACGCCTCCTCTAATTCCTTTATCTTCGCGTCAAGCTCGGCAATGGCCTGCTCGAACTGCTCCTGCTTGGGCGCGGCGCCGTGCCAGGCGGCCTGCCCCTCCATAAAGGACACGCCCTTGCCCTTAACGCTCTTGGCGATTATCACGGTGGGCCTGCCCTTAGTTGCCTTGGCCCGGTTGACCGCGTCAAGAATGGCGTCATAGTCATGAGCGTCGATAGTTATGACGTTCCAATTAAAGGCCTCGAACTTTTTGTCAATGGGATTTGAATTCATTACGTCGGCAATATTGCCGTCTATCTGCAAACCGTTGTTGTCCACAAAAGCGGTCAGATTGTCCAGCTTGTAATGAGCGGCGAACATGGCGGCCTCCCAGACCTGACCTTCTTCCAGCTCGCCGTCGCCAAGGATAGTGTAGACCCTGTAATCCTTGCCGGCCAGCTTGCCGGCAAGAGCCATACCGTTGGCGGCGCTGATGCCCTGACCCAACGAGCCGGTGGACATATCTATGCCGGGGATGCCTTTCATATCCGGGTGGCCCTGCATATAGCTGTCAGTCCTGCGCAGGGTAGCCACGTCCTCTACCGGGAAAAAGCCCCTTTCCGCAAGGATGCCGTAAAGAGCCGGGGCGCAGTGGCCCTTGGAGAGAACAAAACGGTCTCTGTCCTCCATTTTGGGATTTTTGGGATCGACGTTCATGACCTCAAAATAAAGCACCGCAAGGATATCCGCAATGGACAAACTGCCGCCCGGATGGCCGGACTGAGCGTTGTAGATACCCGTGAGCGCGTGTTTTCTCGCCTTGTAGGCATGGATTGCCGTTTCCTTATTCACAACTGTCACTCCTCTTTAAATTTGGCGTATGCAGCGCCTAATATCTCGCAAAGCCGCCGCTCGCTTCCGTTCAGATACAAAAAGCCTATGAGCGTTTCAAAGCCGGTAGCCATATGATACTCGGCAATGGTGGCCCCTTTCGGGTGGGTGTTGACCCGGGCGTTGCGGCCCCATTTAAGGATCCGCAGTTCTTCCCCGTCCAGCATATCCTCCACAAGGGCGGCCATTTTGGCCTGCGCCACGGCGTTGACCAGCCTAACCGAATCCGCGTGCATGTCGGTCACGTGGCGGTTGCCCTTTTCAAGGACCCTTGTCCGCACAAAAAGGTCAAAGACCGTATCTCCTATGTAGGCCAAAGCCAGAGGATTATACTCCCTCGGGTCAAGATGTTGTTCCGAAAAAAGCATTGTTCAGCGTCCTTCGCAAAGTATTTGCATTATACCTAAACTGTATTATAACAAATGCGGATAAAAATTACAATACTTATTTTTTATTTTTTTGAAAAAATTGCCTGACGCATATCATTTTGAAAAATTTTACTTTACTTTTTATGGGATATGTGTTATAATAAGCCAAAGTGTGCGGTTTTGCAAAGCGTATTTTACAAAAAAGGAATGATAATTATGTCAAATATATTTGCCGACAGGGCTGCCGGCCTTTCCGGCAGCGCCATAAGAGCCACCTTCAAGCTGCTGGCCGACCCGGAGATAATTTCATTTGCCGGGGGCGCCCCCTCGCCGGACCTGTTCCCAACGGCCGAGCTGGAAAAAATATCCGCCCGCATATTCAAAGATAACGGCGTCAAGGCTCTCCAGTACGGCATAACCGAAGGCTATGCCCCCCTCATTGATTTTGTGAAGGCACGCATGGTGCGTCAGGGCATAATCAAGGACAGCGAGGGCGTTATAATTACCACCGGCGGCCAGCAGGTCATTGACCTGACGGCCCGCGCGTTGGTCAACGAGGGCGATATCGTGGCGGTGGAGCGGCCCAGCTTTGTGGGCGGGCTCAACAACTTCCGCAGCTACAACGCCCGCCTTGTGGATGTGACCGTGGCGGAGGACGGCCTTGACCTGGACGCCTTTGATGAGATTTTGAAAAATCAGCGGGTGCGGCTGCTGTACACCATTCCCACTTTCCAAAATCCCAGCGGCATAACAATGAGCTTGAAAAAGCGCCAAAGGCTGTTAGAAATGGCTGAGAAATACGACTTCTTTATTTTGGAGGACAATCCCTACGGCGAGCTCCGCTACCGGGGCGACGAGGTGCCTACGATAAAGAGCATGGACGAAAAGGGCCGCGTAATTTACGCCGGCAGCTTCAGCAAAATACTTTCCCCGGGCCTGCGAATAGGCTTCACCAGCGCAAGGACGGATATTTTGGAAAAAATGGCGGTCATCAAGCAGATCGTGGACGTGCACACGCCCGTGCTCAATCAGATGATAGCCTATGAATTTGTGACAAATTACGACATTGACAAGCACATACAAAAGAGCCGGGAGCTCTACGGACACAAGTGCGCCGTTATGCTCGACGCTATGGACAGCGCCTTTCCCGATTACTGCGGCTATACGAGGCCCGAGGGGGGGATTTTTCTCTGGTGCACCCTGCCGGAGAGGTTCGATTCCCAGGAGCTTTTCAACCGCGGCGTGGAGAATAAAGTGGCCTTTGTGCCCGGCAGCAGCTGCATGATAGACCTGAATAAAAAATATTCCGAGTTCCGCCTTAACTATTCAAATTCCTCGGATGAAAATATAGTAAAAGGTATAAATATCCTTGCGGATGTGATCAAAAATTATTGACGGGTGATATGACATGGTAAACGACAAAAAGGTAATACTTTCGGGCATTCAGCCCTCCGGCGACAGCCTTACCCTGGGCAACTTTCTCGGCGCGGTCAACAACTGGGTAAAGTTGCAGGACGACTACAGCTGCATATACATGATAGCCAATATGCACACCATAACCCTGCGTCAGGAGCCGGCCAAGCTCCGGGCAAGGACTCTGTCCCTGCTGGCGCAGTACATCGCCGCCGGACTCGACCCGGAAAAGAACGTTTTCTTTATCCAAAGCCAGGTCTCGGCCCATGCCGAACTGGCCTGGATTCTCAACTGCTATACCCAGATGGGCGAGCTCAGCCGCATGACCCAGTTCAAGGACAAAAGCCAGAAGCACGCGGACAATATCAACGCCGGTCTCTTTGACTACCCGGTGCTGATGGCGGCGGACATTCTGCTGTATCAGGCGGACATGGTGCCCGTTGGCAAGGACCAAAAGCAGCACATAGAGCTGACGAGAGACATTGCTCAGCGGTTCAACGGCATATACGGCGATGTATTCACCGTCCCGGACCCCTATATCGCGCCTCCCAGCGCGGGTTCAAACATCATGGGCCTACAGGACCCGACTTCAAAAATGAGCAAGAGCGACCCCAATCCCAACGGCTGCATCTTTATTCTTGACCCGCCCGAGGTGGTCATAAGGAAAATAAAGCGGGCGGTCACCGATTCCGAAGCCGAAGTGGCGTACCGCGAGGGCAAGGACGGCGTGAACAACCTGCTGACCATATATTCGGTGGTCACCGGCAAGTCCATCGACGAGGCCGTGGCCGAGTTCGCCGGCAAAGGCTACGGCGACTTCAAGGCCGCCGTGGGCGAAGCCGTGGCCGAGGGTCTGCGGCCCATTCAGGAGAAATACGCCGACCTTATGAAAAACAAGGACTATCTCGAAAGCGTATACAGGAGCGGAGCGGACATTGCCAGGCGCATTGCCGGCCGCACCTTGGCAAAGGTTCAGAAAAAAGTGGGCTTCGTGCTTTAACAAAGGAGGACGGGAAGTATGTACAACCTTAACACCAGCATACTTTTTACATTCATCACCGCCTTTGTGGTGTCGTTCCTTATGACGCCGCCGGTAAAAAAACTGGCCTTCAAGATAGGCGCGGTAGACGTGCCCAAGGACAACCGCCGTATGCACAAAAAGCCCACCGCTCTGCTGGGCGGGCTGGCCATTTTTATTGGCTTTTTGGTGGCGGCGCTGATATTCGTTCCAATAGACCGGCCTTTCCGGGGAATACTTATCGGCAGCATGATAATAATTATCATGGGAATTTTCGACGACATTTATGCCCTCAGCGCCAAACTCAAGCTGGTCATCCAGATTGTGGCGGCGCTGTTCCCGGTGCTGTGCGGAGTAAAAATAGACATCATCGCCGTGCCCAAATTCATCAACGACTACGGCTATCTCGACCTTAAATATTTCGCCGTGCCCCTGACCGTGCTGTGGATAGTCGGCGTTACCAACGCCATAAACCTGTTGGACGGCCTGGACGGCTTGGCCTGTGGGGTTTCGTCCATTTCCTCGCTGACGCTGCTGTGCATCGCTTTGCTGGTGGGCGAGCCGGAGATCGCTTACGCCACGGCGGCCCTGGCGGGAGCCTGCTTTGGCTTCCTGCCATACAATTTTAATCCAGCCAAGCTCTTTATGGGCGATACCGGGGCGCTGTTTTTGGGCTTTATGCTCTCCACCTTATCGGTGCAGGGCTTGTTCAAGGGCTACGCGGTCATAAGCCTTGCGGTGCCCTTCCTCATTTTGGGTCTGCCCCTGTTCGACACGGCCTTTGCCATGCTGCGCAGGGCCAAAAATCACAAGCCCATCATGAGCCCTGACCGGGGTCATTTACATCACAGGCTGGTGGACGCGGGCCTGAGTCAAAAGCAGGCCGTGGTCGCAATATACGTCATGTGCGCGATACTCTGCGCCATTGCGGTGCTGCTAATATGGACCAAGGCCGTGAGCCCGCTGGCTATACTCATTGTGTTGGTGGCTTTCGCTCTGTTCATGACCATAATCCCCCATATGCTGAACGGCGAAGAAAAATCTGAAGAAAAATCTGAAGAAAAATCTGAAGAAGAGAAAAAATACGATAACAACCGGAAAGGAGACGCCGACGGCAAATAAGCCCCGGCAAAGGAAAATATGTTAAAGGTTTTCACCGTATTTGGAACAAGGCCCGAGGCCATAAAAATGGCTCCTCTGGTTTATGAGCTTCGGAAAAGGCCGGAGATCGACTGCAAAATCTGCGTTACGGCGCAGCATCGGCAAATGCTGGACATGGTCATGGAGCTGTTCGGATTAGAGCCGGACTTTGACCTCGACATAATGCAGGAGCGTCAGACCTTAGCCGGTATCACTACCAGGGCCCTCACCGGGCTGGAGGAAACTTTCCGCGCGGAAAAGCCCGACCTGGTTCTGGTGCACGGCGACACCTCCACCACCTTTGCGGGGGCGCTGGCGGCCTATTATAATCAAATCAAGGTTGGGCATGTTGAGGCGGGGCTCCGTACCTGGGACAAATATTTCCCCTTTCCTGAGGAAATGAACCGCCGCCTAACGGGGGCCATAGCGGACCTGCACTTCTCCCCCACCGTCAACAACCGCGCGAACCTGCTTAAAGAGGGCGTGGACCCAAGCAAAATATTCGTGACCGGGAATACCGTTATCGACGCTTTCCACACGACGATAAAGGACGATTTTTCTTTCGTGGGCACGCCCCTCGAAGGCATAGACTGGAGCAAGCGCGTAATCCTTATGACCGCGCACCGGCGCGAAAACCTCGGCGAACCGCTTTATAACATCTGCCGGGCCGCGGCGAGGATAGTGAGGGATTTCCCGGACGTGGAACTGGTTTATCCTGTTCACCTCAATCCCGCCGTCCGCGATACGGCCAACGAGGTTTTGGGGAGCATACCGAGAATTCACCTTACCGAGCCTTTGGATGTGGACGTACTCCACAACGCTATGAGTCGCTGCCATTTGGTAATGACCGACAGCGGCGGACTTCAAGAGGAAGCGCCCGCTCTGGGCAAGCCCGTGCTCGTGCTGCGGGGTGAGACCGAACGGCCGGAGGCCACCGAAGCCGGCACCGTAAAGATAGCCGGCGTACAGGAAGAAGTGATCTACTCCCTGGCCCGCCAGCTCCTCACCGACGAGGTTGAGTACGCCCGCATGAGCCACGCGGTAAATCCGTACGGCGACGGCAACGCCAGCCGGCGCATAGCCGACGCCATTCTGTTCCATTTCGGGCTTAGCGAAACTCCGCCCGAGCAGTGGATGTAATGCAGGGCGGCGGCTTTGAAGGATAACGCGGCCGGCGCAAAAAACATTAGTATCTATTTGTAAGCCGGTTATTTCAATTTTTTTGGTAAATTTGTACATTGTAAATTCGTTTCTTTCTATATATAATTAACTTTATAGTAAATTAAAGGTGATTTTTGAAATGAAAAAATCCGTTCTCTCCGCCCTGACAATGGTGTCGCAGTTTGGGATCGGCGTTCTGACGCCAATGCTGCTGTGCATTTTTGCCGCGCTCTGGCTGAAAAATCGCTTCGGCCTAGGGGATTATGTCGTTCTTATCGGCATTGTTCTGGGCATAGGGAGCGGATTTATGAGTATGATAAAAATGATACGCCAAATGAGCGAGCTGAGTAAAAAGGAGGACGAAGATGAGTCCCGAAACGAAAAAACAGCTTAAAGAGCTGGCTGGTTTTATTTTGGCCATGG